>NZ_CALMPC010000016.1:0-3515 GCF_937872235.1 uncultured Thermomonas sp. | reverse complement strand
CACGGATGACATTTGGGTTGAGCAGACTGACGGTATAGCTGGCCAACGAGTTGCGAAAGCCGGGATGAAATTCCTCGGTCACCGCCGCGCCACCCACAATATGGCGGCGCTCCAACACCCGCACCTGCAAGCCCGCTGCGGCCAGATACGCCGCGCACACCAAGCCGTTGTGACCGCCACCCAGTATCAGTACATCGTCACGTTGCATCGGCCAACCCCATCACGGCATCCGTAATGGGTCAGGATAACTCCCTCTCTATCCGACCAGAGCCACCGGCAGGCGAACCCCTGTAGCGAAATCAAGGAGGAGGCAGCGGCAACGCCGCTGCCGGAGGACATTCGCGAAAGGGATTCGCCTGTCGGCGGCCCCCGCGATAGCTCAGTGCAACGGCACGCCGGTCTTTGCGACTGCTTCCTCACGGCTTACGCCATCGGCCAGTTCCACCAGCTTCAAGCCTTGCGGGGTGACATCGAACACGCCCAGCTCAGTGATGATGCGGTTGACCACACCCACGCCGGTCAGTGGCAGTGTGCACTGCGGCAAAATCTTCGAGGTGCCAGCCTTGGTGACGTGTTCCATCAGCACCACCACCTTGCGCACACCAGCCACCAGATCCATCGCGCCGCCCATGCCCTTGACCATCTTGCCGGGCACCATCCAGTTGGCCAGATCCCCTTTGTCGGTGACCTCCATCGCGCCGAGGATGGCCAGATCAATATGCCCACCGCGAATCATCGCAAACGAATCGTGGCTGCCAAAAAAACTGGCGCCGGGCATGGCCGTGACGGTCTGTTTGCCGGCATTGATCAGGTCGGCATCGAGTTCGGCCTCGGTGGGGAATGGGCCGATGCCCAGCAAGCCATTTTCACTTTGCAGCCATACCTCCATGCCGTCTGGAATGTAATTGGCCACCAGTGTGGGCAGGCCGATGCCAAGGTTGACGTAGGCGCCGTCGGTGAGCTCGCGGGCGGCGCGCTGCGCCATTTGTTCACGGGTCCAGGCCATCTCAGTTGCCCTCCGGCTGGCGAATGGTGCGTTGTTCGATGCGCTTTTCCGGGGTGGCGTTCACCACGATGCGCTGCACATAGATGCCGGGCAGATGCACGTGGTCGGGCTCGATCGCGCCGATCTCCACCAACTCCTCCACCTCCACCACGCACACCCTGCCCGCCATCGCGGCGGCGGGGTTGAAGTTGCGCGCGGTCTTGCGGAACACCAGATTACCGGCCTTGTCGGCCTTCCATGCCTTGACCAGCGACACGTCGGCCTTCAGCGCGGTTTCCAGCACATACATGCGACCATCGAACTCGCGGGTTTCCTTGCCCTCGGCCACGATGGTGCCGTAGCCGGTGGCGGTGAAGAACGCAGGGATCCCGGCGCCGCCGGCGCGCAGGCGCTCGGCCAGCGTGCCCTGCGGGTTGAACTCCAGCTCCAGCTCGCCGCCCAAAAACTGGCGCTCGAACTCTTTGTTTTCGCCCACATACGACGAAATCATCTTCTTGATCTGGCGCGTGGTCAGCAATTGGCCCAAGCCAAAACCGTCCACACCGGCGTTATTGGAAATCACGGTCAAACCGCTCACCCCAGAATCGCGCAGCGCCGCAATCAGCGCCTCGGGGATGCCGCACAGGCCGAAACCGCCCACGGCAAGGGTTTGACCATCCGCCACCAGCCCATCAAGGGCGGCGGCGGCACTGGGGTACTGTTTGCTCTTGGCAGTTGCCACGGGCGCTGCTCCAACGCGGGGTAGAGCAGCCATTCTAGCGATTCGTGCGAGAACACCCAGCGTACCTTCGGGCAATTCCCCGATTTTCTGCGGCCACCGCCGGTGTCCGCTAAAATGGGGGGCTAGGCCCGAAGGCCCCGTTTTCCGCATCTGCAAGGACTGTGCACGGTGAAAATTCTCGTCGGTTACAAGCGCGTGGTGGACTACAACGTCCGCATCCAGGTCAAACCAGACGGCAGCGGTGTGGTCACCGATGGCGTCAAGCTGTCGCCCAATCCGTTTGACGACATCGCGCTGGAAGAAGCGCTGCGTCTGCGCGATGCCGGCATCGCCAGCGAAGTGGTGGTGGCCAGCATTGCCCCGGCCGATGCGCAGCCGCATCTGCGCAATGGGCTGGCGATGGGCGCCAACCGTGCCATCCACGTGGTGGCTGATGCCGCCATCCAGCCGCTGACGGCGGCGCGTGCGCTGCTGAAGTTGATCGAAAAAGAACAGCCCGACTTGGTGCTGCTGGGCAAGCAGGCGATCGACGATGACGCCAACCAGACCGGGCAGATGCTGGCCACCTTGTGGGGTCGCCCGCAGGCCACCTTCGCCAGCAAGCTGACGATTGCCGATGGCAAAGCTACCGTGGTGCGCGAAGTCGATGCCGGACTGGAAACGCTGGAAGTGGACTTGCCGGCGGTGGTCACCGCCGACCTGCGCTTGAACGAGCCGCGCTTCATCAAACTGCCGGACATCATGAAGGCCAAGAGCAAGCCGCTGGAAACCATTGCGCTTGCCGATCTGGGTGTGACCGCGCATGACTCGCTGACCACTACCGCGTATGCCGCACCGGCCAAGCGCAGCCGTGGCGTGATGGTCAAAGATGCGGCCGAATTGGTCGCCGCGCTCAAGCAAAAGGGGTTGCTGTAATGTCCAAAGTCCTCATCGTCGCCGAACACTTGAACGGCGAACTCAACGCCGCCACCGCCAAATGCGTCACCGCTGCGCAGGCATTGGCACCTGCCGCCATCGACATCGTGGTGCTGGCCGCTGACCCGACGGATGTGGCCGCACAAGCGGCGCAACTTGCCGGCGTCAACAGCGTTCTCAGCGTGGCCAATGCCGCCAATGCGCAGGCCATCGCACAAGTGCTGGCACCGCAAATTGCCCACCTAGCCACCGGCTACACGCATGTGTTTGGCCCCTCCACCACCTTCGGCAAGGACCTCATGCCGTGCGTGGCCGCGCTGCTGGGTGTCAACCAAATTTCCGACTTGATGGCGGTGGACGGCAGCCACAGCTTCAAACGCCCGATCTACGCCGGCAACGCCATCATCAGCGTGCAAGCACCGCCCGACCAGACCGTGGTGGCCACCGTGCGCACCGCTTCGTGGGCCGAAGCGGCGCAAGGCGGCACCGCCAGCGTGACGGCTGTGAATGTGGATGCCAGCCTGCCCAGCCACACCCGCTTTATCGGGCTGGCCGCCGGTGCGTCTGACCGCCCCGACCTGCAAAGCGCCAAGCGTGTGGTTTCCGGTGGCCGTGGTGTGGGTTCGGAAGAAAATTTCAAAATCATCTACCAATTGGCCGACAAGCTCGGTGCCGGCGTGGGTGCCTCACGCGCAGCGGTGGATGCCGGCTACGTGCCCAGCGATTTGCAGGTGGGCCAAACCGGCAAAATCATTGCGCCAGAACTCTATGTGGCAGTGGGCATCAGCGGCGCAATCCAGCACCTGACCGGCATCAAAGATGCCGGCACCATCGTGGCCATCAACAAAGATGGCGATGCGCCGATTTTTGAAA
>NZ_CALMPC010000015.1:0-6931 GCF_937872235.1 uncultured Thermomonas sp. | reverse complement strand
TTTTTCAGCTTGTAGCGCAGGGCGCGGAAGGTGATGCCCAGTTGCGCGGCGGTGCGGGTTTTGTTGAAGCGGTTTTCGGCCAGTGCCAGTTCGATGGTCTTGCGCTCGACTTCTTCGATGAAGCTGGGCAGGGCACTGGTGGAGGATTCGCGCGGGTCGATTTTGCTGGGGTCCAAGCTGATTGCCGCTGGCGGAGTGGCGTGGGCGGGGCGGTGCAGATCCGGCAGGCGCAGGTCGGCGGCGCGGATGCCGTCGTCGTCGGCCAGGGCAAAGGCGCGCTCCAAGATGTTTTCCAGCTCGCGCACATTGCCGGGGAAGCTGTAGTGCGCCAGTGCTTCGATGGCGCCGGCGTGCAGTACCGGCTGCGGGCGGCCTTGCGCGGTGGCCAGCCGGGTGAGGATGGCGTCGGCCAACAGGGTCAAGTCTTGCCGGCGTTCGCGCAGCGGCGGCACGCGCAGTTCGATCACATTGATGCGGTAGTACAGGTCATGCCGGAAGCGGCCTTCATCGACCAGTGCGGCCAGGTTTTTGTGGGTGGCCGAAAGAATGCGCACATCGACTGCGACTTCGGCATTGGCACCCACCGGGCGTACCGATTTTTCCTGGATGGCGCGCAGCAGTTTGACTTGCATCGCCATTGGTAGCTCGGCGATTTCATCGAGGAACAAGGTGCCGCCCTCGGCGGCTTGGAACAGGCCGGTTTTGTCGGCATGCGCGCCGGTGAAGCTGCCTTTTTTGTGGCCGAAAAACTCGCTTTCCATCAGCTCGGCCGGAATCGCGCCGCAGTTGACCGGCACAAACGGGCCGCTGGCACGTGCACCTTCGTCATGGATGGTGCGCGCGACCAGTTCCTTGCCGACGCCCGATTCGCCGGCGATGTACACGGGGGCTTGGCTGCGGGCGACCTTGGCCAAGGTGGTGCGCAGCTCGGTCATGGCCGGCGACTGGCCCAACAGGCGAGCGGCCACGCTGCCTGCGGCCGGCGAGGGTCTGCCGGTGTCGTTGGCTGTACGCGGTTGCGAGCCCAGTTTCAATGCGTGCTGCACCAGCCCGCGCAGCACGGTGAGGTCCACCGGCTTGCTGACAAAATCGAAGGCGCCAGCTTTGAGTGCGCCCACTGCGGCCTCTTGGTTGCCAAAGGCGGTGATCATCGCCACTGGCGTGTGCGGGTACAGTTGGGTGATTTCCTGCACCAACTCGATACCGGAACCGTCGGCCAGGCGCATGTCGGTCAGGCATAGTGCGTATTGGTTGTGGCGCAGCAGGGCGCGGGCGTCGTGCAGGGACGAGGCGGTATCACTCTTCAGCCCCATCCGGCCCAGGGTGAGCACCAACAGTTCACGGATGTCGCGTTCGTCATCGACGATGAGGACGCTGTTGGACGTACTGCGCGCGAGTGTATTCATTAGGTTGAAAGATACCCGGTTGCCGCGCTGCGTCCAAGTGCGACGTTTTGTGGCAGTGTGCGCAGGGGTACGGTTCAGCCGGTGCTGATCGCACGGACGCCGGTCAACCGGATCCGAAAGCAGGTGCCGCCGGCTGGCAAGGGGATGTGTTGCAGCTCGGCCTGGTTGGCTTGGCACATCTCCTGGGCGAGGTAGAGCCCCAGCCCGGTGCCGTGGCTGGAGGTGGTAAAGAATGGGCGAAACATCTGTGCCGCCACGGTTTCCGGGATGCCGGGGCCGCGATCTTGCACATCCAGCACCGGCGCGCCTTTGTCATCGCGGTACACATGCACGCTGACGTGTGCCGGTGCGCCGGGCATGCGCCCGTACACCAGTGCGTTGTGCACCAGCACCGTCACGATTTGCTGCAATTGGCGGCGATCTGCCAAGCAGGGGAACGCGCCGGGTGCGACTTTGATGTCCAAGGTGTCGTTGTCCAGCGGGTGGTTTTGCAGATATTCGGCGACAAACTGACGCGCAAATTCGCCCAAATCCAGATGCTCGTGCTGGGCGCGTTCGCGCCGGGCCAGCCCCAGCACGCTTTCCACGATGCCATTCATGCGGCGGGTCTGCTGGTAGATGATTTCCAGCAGGCGGCGGTCGGAGGCGTTGATGTCTTGCGACTCTTCCAGCAACTGGGTGGCGTAGCTGATGGCCGCCAACGGATTGCGAATTTCGTGCGCCAAACTGGCAGAAAACCGGCCCAAGGTGGCCAAGGTCAGGCTCTCGGCGCGGCGTGACGCCAGCTCGGCATCGTCCAGAAACACCAATACCTGATCACCTTCGGCCAGCATGCGTGCAAAGCGCGGCAGGATTTCTGGCAAATCCTGTGCCAATTGCAGGGGGGTAGTGTCTTGTGTGCCATCGCGCTCCCACAAGCGCAGCCGCGCATACAGCGCGGGCGCGGCGGTGGCCAGCATGCGCCGGCCCTCGCCGGCGGCACCCAGATGCAGCAACGCGGCTTCATTGGCCAGCCGGATCTCGCCATCCCCATCCACCAGCAACACGCCGGTGCGCATGCGGCGGATGATCAACTCGTTCACTTCGGCCAGATTGGCGGCTTGGCTGCCGCGATGTTCGGCCAGAGCGGCGGTGGCGCGCAATTGTTGGCCCAGCAAACTGGTCAATGTTGCAATTGCCAGATAGCTGAGCGCGAACATCGGAATTTCGATCAGCGGGCGGTTGATGGCCTCTTGGGTCAGGTAGCTCCAGGCCAGTTGCAGCGCCAGCGCCACGCTGGCGATGGCGGCCAGCATCAGCCCCTTGCGCAACGGCAGGAACAACGCGGCCGCGCCGATGTTGAACAACAACATCATCGCAATGCCCGAGCCCACATTCGGCAGTGCGTTGGTGGCCAGCGTGCTGGCCAGGATGTCAAGACTGATGCCGGTCCATACTTGGGTGTTGACTTGGCCACGACGGCCACTGAAGAACAAGGCAATGGCGGCAATCAGGTAAACAATAGCGATGCCCGCAGCCAAGTGCGGGTGCCGCGGCTGGCCAAAAATCATGCCAACTGGGGCGAACACGGTCAAACACAGCAGCGCCGCTTCCAGCAGCCGATACAGGGTGAACGAGTACAGCTCGCGGCGAATCGCGACCTGCAGTGACTGGGTGTCGGAAGGAAGATAGGCCTGCAACATGAGGCGAGTATGCGGGAACCGTGCGGGCTGGCAACGCATGACGCGCCGCAACACGCTAAAATGGGGTTCCATCCGGGCCGGACTGGTTACTCCAGCAGCACGGATGTCCGTCCTCTCCCCGGGTGATCCATGAATTTTCACGAGTACCAGGCAAAGCAATTGTTTGCCGATTACGGCATTGCAGTTCCGACCGGGCGCGTTGCGCGCACGCCGGAGGAGGCCGTTGATGCGGCCAAAACCATCCCAGGTGGCCTGTGGGTCATCAAGGCGCAGATCCACGCTGGCGGCCGCGGCAAAGCCGGTGGTGTGAAGCTGGCCAAGACCTTGGACGAAGTGCGTGAGTATGCCAAGGGCATGCTGGGCACCAGGATGGCGACGTATCAGACCGCCGGCGTTGAATTGCCGGTGGATTCGGTGTTGGTGTGCGAAGGCACCGACATCGCAAAGGAGCTCTATCTGTCGGTGTTGGTGGACCGCGATACCAAGTCGATCACCTTCATCGCCTCCGCCGAAGGCGGTATGGATATCGAGCAGGTGGCGCACGAGAAGCCCGAAGCCATCAAGACCCTGCACGTCAATTACGTGCAAGGCTTGCAGCCGTTCGAGTGCCGCGACCTCGGTTTCGCGCTGGGCTTGACCGCCAAGCAAGTGGGCCAGCTGACCAAGATCATGTTGGGCCTGTATCGCCTGTTCAACGAAAAAGATTTGGCATTGGTCGAATTGAACCCGCTGGCCATCCTCACCGATGGCAATCTCGCGGTGCTGGACGGCAAGATCAATTCCGATGACAACGCCAGCTTCCGCCACGCCGATTTGACCGCGATGCGCGATATTCGTCAGGAAGACGAAACCGAAGTGCGCGCCAGCCAGTACGACCTGAACTACGTCACGATGGACGGCAATATCGGCTGCATGGTCAATGGTGCGGGCCTGGCGATGGCCACCATGGACGTGATCAAGCTGGAAGGCGGCGCGCCTGCCAACTTCCTGGATGTCGGCGGCGGTGCGAATAAAGAACGCGTGACCGAGGCGTTCAAGCTGATCCTGTCGTCGGACAAGGTGAAGGCGATCTTCGTCAACATCTTCGGTGGCATCGTGCGTTGCGACATGATCGCCGAAGGCATCATCGCGGCGGTCAAGGACGTGGGCGTGCAGATCCCGGTGATCGTGCGGCTGGAAGGCACCAATGTGGAAGCGGGCAAGGACCTGCTGAAGAACTCCGGCTTGGCCATTATTCCGGCCGACGACATCAACGATGGCGCGAAGAAGGCGGTTGCCGCCGTCGCTGGCCAGTAAAAGGATCCCCTCATGTCCGTTTTGATCAACAAGAACACCAAGGTGCTGGTGCAGGGCTTTACCGGCTCGCAAGGCAGCTTCCACGCCCAGCAGATGCTGGATTACGGCACGCAGGTTGTGGGCGGTGTGACACCCGGCAAGGGCGGCAGCACCCACCTGGGTCTGCCCGTGTTCGACACCGTGGCGCAGTGCGTGCAGGCCACCGGTGCCGATGCCTCGGTCATCTACGTGCCACCGCCGTTTGCCGCTGACGCGATCATGGAAGCGGCGGCTGCTGGCATCAAAGTCATCGTGTGCATCACCGAAGGCATCCCGGTGCTGGACATGCTGCGCGTCAAGAACGTACTGAAGGGCACTCCGGACGTCGTGCTGGTCGGCCCCAACTGCCCCGGCGTGATCACTCCCGGCGAATGCAAGATCGGCATCATGCCCGGTCACATCCATTTGCCCGGCAAGATTGGTATCGTCTCGCGCAGCGGCACGCTGACCTATGAAGCGGTCAAGCAAACCACCGACGTGGGTCTGGGCCAGAGCACCTGCATCGGCATCGGCGGCGACCCGATCAACGGCACCAACTTCATCGACGCGTTGAAGTTGTTCCAGGCCGACCCGCAGACCGAGGGCATCATCATGGTCGGCGAAATCGGCGGCAGTGCCGAGGAAGAGGCCGCCGAGTTCATTGCCAAGCATGTGACGAAGCCGGTGGTGGGCTTTATCGCCGGTGCGTCGGCACCGAAGGGCAAGCGCATGGGGCATGCCGGTGCGATTGCCTCGGGTGGCTCGGGCACCGCCGAAGGCAAGTTTGCCGCGATGGAAAAGGCCGGCATCACCACCGTGCGTAGCCCTGGTGATCTGGGCGCGGCGATTGCCAAGCGGTTGGCGAAGTAAGTCAGGCGCACAATGCTCAAACAAAAACGGCGGCCTTGCGGTCGCCGTTTTTGTTGCTGCGTGTTGATGAAACTTACTGCGCCGGTTTGGCCGCATCGGCAGCGGGTGCTGTTTCCGCTGCAGGGGGGGGGGCAGTGTCTTCCGCCACCGGCGTGGCTTGCATCTGCTCCATGGCCGGTGCGCTCACCGCTACCGGCGGTTTGGCGGCTTCGGTGTGTTGGGTGTTCACCGGCAGCAGCGGCACGATCAGCAACGCCACGATGTTGATGATCTTGATCAGCGGGTTCACGGCGGGGCCTGCGGTGTCCTTGTAGGGGTCACCCACGGTGTCGCCGGTGACGGCAGCCTTGTGTGCCTCACTGCCCTTGCCGCCGAAGTGGCCGTCCTCGATGTACTTCTTGGCGTTGTCCCATGCGCCGCCGCCGGTGGTCATCGAAATGGCCACGAAGATGCCCGTCACAATCGTGCCGATCAGCAACCCGCCCAGCGCCTGCGGGCCCAGCGCCAGACCCACGATCACCGGTACCGCGACCGGCAGCAGCGACGGCACGATCATTTCCTTGATCGCCGACTTGGTCAGCATGTCCACGGCCTTGTCGTACTGCGGCTTGCCGCTGCCATCCATGATGCCCTTGATGTCGCGGAACTGGCGACGCACTTCCTCCACCACCGCACCGGCGGCGCGGCCCACGGCTTCCATCGCCATCGCGCCGAACAGATAGGGAATCAGGCCGCCGATCAGCAGGCCGACGATCACCATGTGGTTGGACAGGTCGAAGGTGAACTGCACGTCCGGATGCGCGGTTTGCAGGTTGTGGGTGTAGTCGGCGAACAGCACCAGCGCGGCCAGTGCCGCAGAACCAATGGCATAGCCCTTGGTGACGGCCTTGGTGGTATTGCCCACGGCGTCCAGCGGATCGGTCACGTTGCGCACTTCCGGCGGCAGCTCGGCCATTTCTGCGATACCGCCGGCGTTGTCGGTAATCGGGCCGTAGGCGTCCAGCGCCACGATCATGCCGGCCATCGACAGCATGGCGGTCGCGGCGATCGCGATGCCGTACAGGCCACCCAGTTTGTGTGCCACCAGGATCGAGGCGCACACCGCCAGCACCGGCAGTGCGGTGGACTTCATCGATACGCCCAAGCCGGCGATGATGTTGGTGCCGTGGCCGGTGGTGGAGGCCTGTGCGACGTGCTTCACCGGCGCGTACTGGGTGCCGGTGTAGTACTCGGTGATCCACACGATCACGCCGGTCAGCACCAGCCCAACCAGGCCGCAATAGAAAATGTTGGTTGACGAAATCACCAGGCTGCCGTCGAGCGACGTCAAGCCGTTCGGGAACAGATCCGCGGTGACGAACCAGAACGCCACCGCCGACAGCAGCGCCGACACGAGCACGCCCTTGTACAGCGCGCCCATGATCGAGCCGCCTGCCTTTACCTTGACGAAGAACGCGCCAATGATCGAGGCGATGATCGACACCCCGCCCAGCAGCAGCGGATACAGCACCGCATGCGAGTTCACGGCGAACATCAGCCCGCCCAGCAGCATCGTGGCGATGATGGTCACCGCATAGGTTTCGAACAGGTCGGCCGCCATCCCCGCGCAGTCGCCGACGTTGTCGCCGACGTTGTCGGCGATCACCGCCGGGTTGCGCG
>NZ_CALMPC010000014.1:0-4353 GCF_937872235.1 uncultured Thermomonas sp. | reverse complement strand
TGGTGGTGACCCAGTTGAATACCTTCACCCCGGTGGGGATCGAGATCAGCATGGTGGCGAACATGAAGTACAACTCGCCACCCAGCGGCATACCTACCACGAACATGTGGTGCGCCCACACGATGAACGACAGGAAGGCAATCGCTGCGGTGGCATACACCATCGCCTGATAACCAAACAGCGGCTTGCGGCTGAAGGTGGGGATGATTTCACTGACGATGCCGAACGCCGGCAAAATCATGATGTACACCTCGGGATGCCCGAAGAACCAGAAGATGTGCTGGTACATCACCGGGTCACCGCCACCGGCGGCATTGAAGAAGCTGGTGGCAAAGAAGCGATCGGTCAGCAGCATGGTGACCGCACCTGCCAGCACCGGCATCACGGCGATCAACAGGAACGCGGTGATCAGCCAGGTCCAGCAGAAGATCGGCATTTTCAGCAGATCCATGCCCGGCGCGCGCATGTTGAGCACCGTGGCAATGATGTTGATGGCGCCCATGATCGAGCTGATGCCCATCATGTGGATGGCGAAGATCGCAAACGCCAGGTTGCTGCCGCCCTGCAGCGACAGCGGCGGGTACATGGTCCAGCCGCCGCCGGGCGCGCCGCCCGGGAGGAAGAAGGTCAGCAGCAGCAGCGCGAACGCGAACGGCATGATCCAGAACGACCAGTTGTTCATGCGCGGCAACGCCATGTCCGGCGCGCCGATCTGCAACGGGATCATCCAGTTCGCCAAGCCCACGAAGGCCGGCATGATCGCGCCGAAAATCATCACCAGCGCGTGCATGGTGGTCAACTGGTTGAAGAACTCCGGTTTGACGAACTGCAGGCCCGGCTGCATCAGCTCGGTACGAATGCCCACTGACAGCGCGGCCCCCACAATCACCATCACGAAGGCGAACACCAAGTACAAGGTGCCGATGTCTTTGTGGTTGGTGGAGAACAACCAGCGTTCAATGAAGCCCTGCTGGTGACCGTGTGCGTCGTGGTGATCGACGGCGTCGTGTTGCGTAGCAGACATGGATTTGACCTTCGTGAATGCGGACGTGGATCAACCGGCCTGCGCAGCAGTGGCTGCGTCAGGCGGGGTGGTCTGCGAAGTGGTGGTGGCCGTAGCAGCGCCAGCAGGCTTGTCTTCAGCCGCCGGCGCAGCGGGGGCAGGCGCCGCCGGTGCAGGCGCGGCCGGGGGTGCATGCTTGGCCTTTTCCGATGCCAGCCAGCTGGCGAACTCGTCCTTGCTCACGGCCTTGACCACGATCGGCATGAAGCCATGATCCTTGCCGCACAGCTCGGCGCACTGGCCGCGATAAATACCGGGCTGGTCGATCTGCGCCCATGCCTCATTCACGATCCCCGGCACGGCGTCCTGCTTCCAGCCCAGATCCGGCACCCACCACGAGTGGATCACATCGTCAGCAGTAATCACGAAGCGGATCTTGGTACCCACCGGCAGTACCAGCACGTTGTCCACATCCAGCAAGTAATGCGGGTCATCCGCAGCCGTGACCACTTTGCCACTCTGGCGCAGCTCGTCATGCTTGCGGTTCAACCGGCTGCTAAAACCGACGCCTTCACCCAGATAGTCGTATTTCCACATCCACTGGTAGCCGGTCACCTTGACCGTCATCGCGGCGTCGCGCACGTCGTACATGCGCAGCAGGCCGCTGGTGGCGGGGAACGCCAAACCGATCAGGATCAACACCGGAATCGCTGTCCAGATCGCCTCCAACTTGGTGCTATGCACAAAGCTGGTATCCGGCACCGCGCCCTTGGACTTGCGGAACTTGAAGATGGCCACCGCCATCGCGCCGAACACCAGGATGCCGATCACCACGCAAATCCACAGCACGATCATGTGGGCGTCGTAGGCGGCATGCGCGGTGGGGGTCACCCCTTCCCGCATGTTCAACTGCCAAGGGTGCGGATCGGTCGATCCAGAGAAATGTGCATGCGCAGTTGCCAGCAGCGGCAGGCAGGTCAGCGCCAAGGCCGCCAATGCCCGCTGTTTGAAACGACCGAATGTCATCACTATTGCGCCCCGTTGCCTGAATGACGGTGCGGCCCCCAGATCGTCAATTGACCCAAGTCAACCTCACCTAACCGATACGATGGTAATGGCGCAGCCCGCAGGCGGCAACCGTGGACATGCAAAAAACCGCCACAACGCCCGGTTTATCTGGATGCCGGCGCTGCCCGCAGGCACTAAACTAGGCGGCTTACCCCTCAGGAATGCCGGTTTTCCCGCGCAATGAATACCCCTGCCAGCCCCTCTGCCTCGCCCGTGCCGATTCTGGCACCGGAGCTGAACCCGCCCGCGTCTGCCCCACGCGCCGCCATTACCGCCGGCTGGATCCGCGACGAAGCCGCACATGTGCGCGAATTGTTGGTGCAGGCCACCCTGCCCGACGCCGACCGCAATGCCGCACAAGCCGTGGCCGCCGATCTGGTGCGCCGGGTCCGCGTGCGTGCCAACCATCAAGGCGTGGTTGAAGCCTTCATGCGCCAGTACGACCTCGGCAGTGAGGAAGGCGTGCTGCTGATGTGCGTGGCCGAAGCGCTGCTGCGCATTCCCGACCAAGCCACCGCCGACGCGCTGATTCGCGACAAATTGGCCGATGCCAACTGGAAGAAACATCTGGGCCAGTCCGATTCGGTGCTGGTCAATGCCTCTACCTGGGGCTTGATGCTGACCGGCAAACTGGTTGATCTGGCCGATGACACCAAGCGCGATGTGCATGGCGCGTTCCAGCGCTTGGTGGGACGCGCCGGTGAGCCCATGATCCGGCTGGCGGTGCGCCAGGCGATGAAGATCATGGGCCATCAATTCGTGCTGGGCCGCACGATTGACGAGGCCTTGGCGCGTTCGCGCAAGGGCGACTTCGCCAATTACCGCTATTCCTTCGACATGCTCGGCGAAGGCGCACTGACCACGCAAGATGCGCTGCGCTATCAGCAGGCATACCTGTCCGCCATCCACGCCATCGGCCAGACCGGCCCCAATGGCAGTTTTGCCGGCAGCGATGTGTTTGCCGCGCCCAGCATCTCGGTCAAACTCTCCGCCCTGCATCCGCGCTACGAGCACGCCAAGCGCGCGCGCGTACTCGACGAGCTGGGTGGCCGCCTGCTGGAGCTGACGCAATTGGCGCGCCGCTACGGCATCGGTCTGACCATCGATGCCGAAGAAACCGACCGGCTGGAGCTCTCGCTGGACTTGATTTTTCAGGTCATGGCCGAGCGTTCGCTGAGCGGCTGGAACGGCTTTGGCATCGTGGTGCAGGCCTATCAGAAGCGCGCCCCGTTCGTCATCGACCACATCGCGCAGATGGCCGCGCAATTGAACCGGCGCATCCCCGTGCGGCTGGTCAAGGGCGCGTATTGGGATGCCGAAATCAAACGTGCGCAAATGGACGGGCAAGCTGGCTATCCGCTGTTCACCCGCAAACAAAACACCGATGTCAGCTACCTGGCCAATGCGCGGCGCCTGCTCGATCACGGCAACGCGATCTACCCGATGTTTGCCACCCACAATGCGCAAACGATTGCCAGCGTGCACCGGATGGCGCGGGCGATGCGCAGCCGCCGCGATTTTGAATTCCAAAAACTGCATGGCATGGGCGATGACCTGTATGCCGAAGTGATCCCGGAAAACCGCCTCGACGTGCCTTGCCGGGTGTACGCGCCGGTGGGCAGCCACGAAGACCTGCTGCCGTATCTGGTGCGCCGCCTGCTGGAAAACGGTGCCAATTCCAGCTTCGTCAACCGCATCACCGACGAAACCATCCCGGTGGAAGAGCTCGTGCGCGACCCGGTTGAATTCGTGTCTTCGCTGGAACACATCGCCCATCCCCGCATCCCGCTGCCGGTCAATCTGTACCGCAGCCAACACCAAGATCGAGACAATTCCATGGGTATCAATCTCGCCAACGACGACCAGCTGCGTGACCTTGCCGCTGCCCTCAATACCGCCGGTGCCGGCAGCTGGACCGCTACGCCACTGGTGCCGGGCGCACCGGCCACGGGCGAAAAAATCGCGGTCACAAATCCAGCCGACCGCCGTGAAGTGGTGGGCCACTGGCAGGCCAGCGATGCCGCCACCGTCGAAAAGGCGCTGGCCAATGCGGTGGCCGCACAGCCCGCCTGGGATGCCACCCCGGCCGCCTCCCGAGCGGCCCTGCTGGAACATGCCGCCAGCCTGCTGGAAGCGCGCATGCCCGCCTACATGGCGATGTGCACCAAGGAAGCCGGCAAGACCTTGAGCGACGGTATCGCCGAAGTGCGCGAGGCGGTGGATTTCCTGCGCTACTACGCCCTGCAAGCACGCGAGCATTTCGCCCCGATGGCCCTGCCCGG
>NZ_CALMPC010000013.1:0-16369 GCF_937872235.1 uncultured Thermomonas sp. | reverse complement strand
TGGCATTTTGGGGCTGGCGCATTTGATGGCCAAACACGGCCAGCGCTATACCGAGACCGCAGGCAAACAGTTCATCCACAACGTCGCCGAGCGCCATTACTACCACCTGCTGCGCGCCAGCCTGCAATTGGGCAAAGAGCTGGGCAATGCGCCATGGATGCACAAGACGCGCTGGCCCGAAGGCTGGTTGCCGCTGGATACCAGCAACCGCAATGTCGAAAAAATCGCCACCTTCACCACGTGCTACGACTGGGAAGCGCTGCGCAGCGAGATCGTCGCCAATGGCGGTATTCGCAATTCGGTGTTGGTGGCGCATATGCCTACCGAGACCTCGGCCAATGCCTCGGGCACCACCAATGGCCTGTACCCAATCCGCGAACTCACCTTGATCAAAACCGACAACCACCGCGTCAATTATTGGGCCGCGCCGGATGGCGACCGCTTGGGCGAGGCGTATCAATCGGCGTGGGACATTCCAGCCAAAGACATGACCGAGCTGTACGCCATTGTGCAGAAGTGGACCGACCAAGGCATCTCTGCCGACTTCTACCGCAAGGTACTGGGCGATGCCTCGATTGAATCCACCGAGCTGATCAGCGACTACCTGTATCGGGTCAAGTTGGGGCTGAAATCCAAGTACTACATGAACCAGAAAACCTCAGCGGGCATGCGCCAATTGGAATTGAACATTCCCAAAGCACGTCCCGAGGAACTGGCCGCCGCCGAACACGACAGCGATTGCGAAGCCTGCACACTGTAAGGACATCCGATGACCGATACCGTCTTCAATTACGCCAAAACTGACTATCAAAAACCGTTGCTGCTGCTGGGTCAGCGGCAGGGGTTGTTCGATACCGTCAACCGCCACTATCCGGCGATCTGGAGGCTATACAAAGCACAAAAATCGCTGGATTGGGACGAAAACGAATTCGACTATTCCTCGTGCAATGCCGATTTCAAATCGTGCTCGCGCGGCACCTACGACATGATGATCAAGACGCTGGCTTGGCAGTGGGAAGCCGACAGTGTGGCCTCGCGTGCGATTGCGCCGGTGCTGGCACCGTTCATCACTTCATCCGAGTTGTGGGCGGCGTGGCAGCGGGTGTCCGACAACGAAGTGGTGCACGCGGCCACGTACTCGGAAATTGTGCGCAATTCGTTTGATGACCCATCCGTCATTCTCGATGAGATCCTGCGCGTGCAAGCGGCGCACGACAGGCTGAGCTGCGTGGCGCGGGCGTTTGCCGATGGCTACGAGACCTCACACAAATACGCCATTGGCCAATTGCCCAACGACCAGACCACATACAACGCGGTGTTCATGACGATTGTCGGGCTGTTCTGCATGGAGCGGATTCAGTTTTTGGCCTCGTTCGCGGTGACTTTCGCCATTTGCGACACCGGGCTGTTTCAGCCGATTGGCAAGGCCATCCAGAAAATTGCGCAAGACGAGTTGGAAATCCACGCCGAGCTGGACCGTGCGGTGCTCCTGAATGAACTGTCCACCGAACGCGGGCAGACCGCGTTTGCGCAATGCCATGACGCAATCCAAGCCTTGATCGAGGAAGTGATCGACAGCGAACTGCGCTGGATCGATTACCTGTTTTCCGATGGCCGCGAACTGGTGGGCATGAATGCCGACCGCCTGTCGGCATGGACGCTGTATTGCGCCAAAGATGTGTATCAAACCCTGGGCCTTGCCAGCCGCAAGCATGCGCTGCCCGCCAGCAATCCGCTGAAGTTCATGGAGAAGTGGCTGAACATCAGCAAGACCCAAGCCTCGCCGCAAGAACAAGACATCGCCGCATACAAGGTTGGGGTGATGCGTCGCACCGACCAAGACGTAGTGTTTGACGACGACTTCTAAACCGCACCTATTTCAAGCACAAGGAACCGCGATGCATATCCATATTTACGGCAAAGACGGCTGCGTCAATTGTGAAAAAAGCAAACTGCTGTGCCAGATGCAATCCCTTGATTTCCATTATCACATGGTGGGTGCCGATATCAGCGTGGACGAGCTACACGCCAAGGTCGGCACGCCGGTGCGCAGCTTGCCGCAAATTTTCATTCAAGGTGATGCGGCGCTCACGCATATCGGCGGCTATGAGGCGTTGCGGCAACACTTGCGCCAACAGCATTGAGTTGCTGTAGGGGATCCTAAGCATTCTCAAAGCTTGGTTCGCCAGACTGGCGGCACCCGTAAATTTCACGATGCCGCCATGCCGCGCTTGCGCCTTGTTTCTGCCCGCCGTATCGCCCTGTTGAGTCCCCTCGTGTTGAGCTTGCTGGCCTGTGGCGGCAAGCCAGAGGCTGGCAGCGAGGACAGCAGCCCCCAAGCGGATGCGCAGGGCCGCATCGTGCTGACCGAGGTGCAGCTGAAAAACCTCGGCATCACCCAGGTTGCGGCCATGGCCGCCACGGTGGTGCCGATCACCGGCTTGCCTGCGCACATTACCGCACCGTTGGCGGCCAGCACCGAGGTCACCGTGCCCTATGCTGGCGTGGTGACCCAAGTGTTGGTCGATGAAGGCAGCCAGGTACAACGTGGGCAGCCGATGTTGCGTGTGCAAAGCCGCGAACTGGTGACGCTGCAAGCCGAGTTGGCGCGTGCACGGGCCGAGGCCGGTGTGGCGCAGCAGCAAGCCCGGCGCGATGCAGTGTTGTTCAAGGAAGGCCTGATTGCGCAAGCGCGCACGCAAGAAAGCCGCGCGCGTGCGGCCATTGCCCGCGCCAGTGTGGCGCAGGCCAGTCTGCAATTGACGCAGCTTCGCCCCAGCACGCGCGGGGCGCCGGGGGAGTTTGAATTGCTGGCCCCGCAGGCTGGGCGGGTGTTGCATCGTGCGGTGAAGCCTGGGCAAGCCTTGGCGGCCTTGGCGTCGGCCTTCACGCTGATGACCGGCGATGGTTTGGATGTGGAATTCAACATCCCGCTGGCGCTGCGCGATGCGGTGCAGCCAGGGCTTGCGGTGGAATTGCCGGCCGGTGCACGTGCCAAGGTGATGGCGGTGGGTGGCGATGCCGATGCCGGTGCGCAAGGCCTGCGGGTGCGTGCGCAGGTGCAAGCGGCCAGTGCGCTGCTACCGGGGCAGCAATTGGAAGCCAGCCTGCATTTGCCGGCACCCGTCGGTGCGGTGGTGGTGCCGGCCTCGGCCTTGCTGCAACAAGGTGAGCATCATGTGGTGTATGTGCGGCAAGGACAGGCATGGCATGGCGTGGTGGTGCACTTGCTGGGCGGTGATGCACGCAGCGCGGTGATCGTGGGCGATGGCGTACACGCCGGGGTCAATGTCGCGGCCAGTGGCGGCAACCTGCTCAAGACCTTGGCGCCGGTGGAGTAGGCCATGCTCAACCGCTTGATCGCGTTTTCCTTGCAGCAGCGCCTGCTGGTCTTGCTGGCCGTTGTTGTGCTGGCGGTGGCCGGGTTGCAGGCATATCTGCAATTGCCCATCGACGCCTACCCCGACATCTCGCCGACGCAGGTGAAGATGATCTTGAAAGCACCCGGCATGACCCCGGAAGAAGTGGAAAGCCGGGTGGTGGCACCACTGGAAATGGAACTGCTGGGTGTGCCCAATGCGGTGATGCTGCGCTCCACAGCGAAGTATGCAATTGCCGATATCACCTTGGATTTCAAGGAAGGCACCGATATCTATTGGGCGCGGCAGCAAGTGAATGAGCGCTATGCCGGTGTGGCCGCGACCCTGCCGGCCAGTGTGGGAGGTGGTTTGGCACCAATCACAACACCGCTTTCCGATGTGTTGATGTTCACCATCGAGGGCGCGGGGTTGAGTTTGCAAGACAAGCGCAGCCTGTTGGACTGGACGCTGCGCCCGGCGCTGCGTGCCTTGCCGGGGGTGGCCGATGTCAATGTGCTGGGCGGACAGGCAAAAAGTTTTGTGGTGGTGCCAGACCGCGCCCGCTTGCTGGCCAATGGCTTGCATTTCAGCGACTTGGTGCAAGTCCTGGAGCGCAACAACCGCAACGATGGTGCCGGGCGCATCAATGCCGGTGAAAACGCCGTGGTGGTGCGGGTGGAAGGTGCACTGCAAACAGTGGATGACATCGGCAATGTGGTGGTGAAAGCCGGCATGCCGCCGCTGCGGATCAAAGATTTGGCCACGGTGCGCATCGACGCCATGACCCGCTACGGCGCGGTGACGCGCGATGGCCAGCACGAAGCGGTGCAAGGGATCGTGGTGGCCTTGCGTGGTGCCGATGCCTCGCAACTGGTGCATGCCGCCGTCGCCAAATTGCAGAGTCTGCAGTCCAGCCTGCCGCCGGGCGTCAAGGTGGTGCCGTTTTACAACCGCAGCAGTTTGATCGAACGCGCAGTGGCGACCGTGCAAGATGCTTTGCTGGAAGCCACCGTGCTGGTGGTGATTTTGCTGTTGCTGTTCCTCGGTGAATTGCGTGCCGCCTTGGTGGTGGCGTTGATGTTGCCGTTCGCCGCGCTCTACACGTTTCTGTTGATGCGCTGGACCGGGCAGAGCGCCAACCTGATGAGCTTGGGTGGCCTTGCGATTGCCATTGGCATGTTGGTGGATGCGGCGGTGGTGGTGGTGGAAAACACGGTCACCCGATTAGAGCCGCAGGCTGGCAGCGCGCATCTACCGCACCTGCACCGGGTGTATGCGGCCACCCGCGAAGTGGCCACACCGGTGGCTGCGGGGATGTTGATCATCGTGCTCACCTTCTTGCCGCTGCTCACCCTGGAAGGCTTGGAGGGCAAATTATTTGCGCCCGTGGCAATGACCATTGTGTTTGCCTTGGGCGCGTCGTTGCTGTTGTCGCTGACCTTGGTACCGGTGTTGGCATCACTGTTGCTCAAGCCGCATGCCCATCACGAGCCGTGGTTGATGCGGCAAGTGGTGCGGGTGTATCGGCCGATCCTGGATGCGGTATTGGCCAAGCCCAAACGCGCATTGATCCCTGCGGGCATCGCCTTGCTGTTGGGGGCTGTGGGCTATCTGAGCGTAGGCAAAAGCTTTATGCCGACGATGGATGAGGGCGACATTTTGGTGCAGTTGGCCAAGTCGCCGGCAATTTCTCTGCAACGCTCGTTGGAGTTGGATCTGGCAGTGGAGCGTGCGATCAAAGCCAAAGTGCCGGAAGTGGCGCACATCGTGGCGCGGGTGGGCTCGGATGAATTGGGGCTCGACCCGATGGGCTTGAATGAAACCGATATGTTTTTGCAGCTCAAACCCAAATCGCAATGGCGCAAGCCCGATAAAGCGTGGCTGGCCGATGCGCTGCGCAAGGTACTGGCCGATTTTCCGGGAATGGATACCGGCCTGACCCAACCCATCGAAATGCGCGTGTCCGAAATGTTGACCGGCAGCCGTGGCGATTTGGCCATCAAAATCTTCGGGCCTGACCTGCACGTGCTCGGCACGTTGGCGCAGCGCACCGCCAGTGTGGTGGAGCAGCTGCGTGGTGCGCAGGATGTCATCACCCAAACGACCGAGGGCGTGGATTACCTGCAAGTGGTGATTGATCCGATTGCTGCCGGTCGCAATGGCTTGGCGGTGGCCGATGTGCAAGACGAACTGCGCGCACAGATCGATGGCATGCCTGCGGGGATGGTGTTGGAGTCCAATCGACGCACACCGATACTGGTGCGGGGTGGCGAGGATATCCGTATGTCGGCATTGCGGTTCAAGCAGATGCGCATGGCATTGCCGGGCGGTGGCGAGATCCCGTTGGCGGCCATTGCCACCCTCAAGGCGGGCAATGGTCCGGTAAAAGTGGGGCGCGAACAAGGTTCGCGGTTTGCCCTGGTGCAATCCAATGTCGATGGTCGCGACTTGGTGGGCTTTGTCGATGACGCCAAGGCTGCGGTGGCCAAGGCGGTGCCACTGCCGCCCGGGTATCACATGGAATGGGGCGGGCAGTTTGAAAACCAGCAACGTGCGGCCGCACGCTTGGGCTTGGTGATCCCGCTGGCCTTGGCCGCCATCTTTTTGGTGTTGTTCATGACCTTTGGGTCATTGCGGCAGGCGGTCTTGATCTTGTGCAACATCCCGTTTGCCTTGGTCGGCGGCATTTTGGCGCTGTGGGTATCCGGGCAATATTTGTCGGTACCGGCGGCGGTGGGCTTCATTGCCCTGTTGGGTATCGCGGTACTCAATGGTTTGGTGCTGGTGACCTGCTTCAACCAATTGCACGACAGCGGCCTGCCGATTGCAGAAGTGGTGCGGCGTGGCGCGTTGGCGCGGGTGCGCCCGGTGTTGATGACCGCCAGCATCACGGCACTGGGTTTGGTGCCACTGCTGTTAGCCAACGGCCCGGGTTCGGAAATCCAGCGACCGTTGGCCATCGTGGTGGTCGGCGGTTTGTTGACTTCTACCGCATTGACCTTGCTGCTGCTGCCAATTTTGTACCAGCGGTTTGGTGTTGTAGTCGAAAAGGACGAGGCATGAGCGAACACGTACGCTTGAATGTGGTGTTCTCACCGCGTTTGGAAGCGGCCATCACCGAAGCCCTGGTGGCCGAAGCCGGTCTGCCCGGGTTCACCGTGCTGCATGCGGAAGGGCATTCCAGCGATTTTATGCACGCATCCATTGCCGAGCAGGTGCGTGGCCGGGTGCAGCGGCGCGTGCTGTGGATGTTGTTGCCGCATGTCCAGGTCGAGGCAGTCCTTGCCGTGCTGCGGGCGCAAGTGGATATGCACGAAGTACGTTGGTGGATCGAGCCGGTGCTGGCGATGGGGACATTGGAATGAGGTGGATATTGGGCATGGCGGGGTTGCTGCTGAGTGTGCCTGCATCCGCGCAGCAGTGGTTGCCGCCGCACGACGCGGTGCACCTGGCCATCGATGCACAACCGAATGTGGTGGCGGCGCGCGCGCGTCTGGACGCAGCCCAGGCACAGGCACGCGCGTTGCGCGTGGGTAGCCACGAGTTTCAAGTCACTGTGGTCAGTCAACGCCGCAGCACCGACGAGCTGGGTGGGCGGCAGCGGTTTGCGGAATCTGAAATCGGAATCAGCCGTGCATTGCGCTTGCCGGGCAAGGCACGGTTGGATCGTGACATCGGCGCTGCGGGTATCGACTCCGCTGAATTGCGTTTGGACGATGCCCGCCATCAAGCCGCACGGCTCTTGTTGGAGGACTGGATGGCATGGTTGCGCGCAGCCGAGGCGGTGCAGCGGACAAGCGTGCAACTTGCGTCGTTTGATCAAGAGCAGCGTGTTTTGGTGCGCCGGTTGGCGTTGGGTGATGTCGCGCAAAAAGAAGTGGAATTACTTGAGGTCGAGCGTGCGCAGGCACGAGCGGCGCAACTGGCTGCGCAGGCCGCTTTGGACAGTGCACGGCTGGCGATGCAAAGCGATTTTCCCAGTCTGCCGATTCCCGCACACGCCCCGGATGTGGCCGCGCCTTTGGTGTTACAAGGAACCGCCGAGGCATGGATTGCCCGCATCATCGCGCGCAGCCATGAAATCGGCGCGCTGGAATCAGACGCGCGCGGAGCCGAGGCACGTGCGGCACGTGCGCGAGCCGACCGCATCGCTGACCCCACGCTGGGCCTGCGCCGTTTGAGTGAGCGCGGTGGTGCCGAACAGGTCAATGGCGTGGTCTTGAGCCTCCCCCTAGGCGGGCGTTATCGCAGCGCACTGGCGGCTGCCGAAAGTGCCAATGCGGCGGCACTGCACGGTGATGCCGCTGCGATGCGACGTGACATACAGCATGAGGCAGTCTTGACCGTAACCAGTGCCACCCGCCGATCGGCGCAATGGCAGGCGCAGCGGGACGCACTTGCCGCCAGTGAAGCGGTACTGAAGCGCGTCAAGCGCGGCTGGGAGCTGGGCGAAATTGCATTGTCGGAATGGTTGCTGGTGCAGCGCCAGCACAACCAGATGGTTGGCTTGGAGGCCGCCGCCCGTGCCGATGCCGAGCAAGCAAGACTACGCGTACTGGTGGATGCGCACGATATTTGGCACGATGAATAAGCATGCTGATCTACAATGCCTGACGACTGAATTTTTCGATCGCCGCACATGCAGCTTGAACACCACCATCATCACGAACCCCATCGTAGCCAGCACAGTGGTTGGTTGCGCGCCGCGGTGCTGGGTGCCAACGATGGCCTGATCTCGACGAGCAGCCTGATGTTGGGCATGGCCACCGCACAGGCCAGCCCCGCCACTATTTTGTTGTCAGGGATTGCGGGACTAGCGGCAGGTGCATTGTCGATGGCGGCGGGCGAATACGTGTCGGTGAGCTCGCAAGCAGATGCCGAATATGCCGATATCCGGATCGAGCAAAAAGCCCTGCAGGAACACCCGGAAGCCGAGCTCGTTGAGCTCACCCAGATTTACGTCCACCGTGGCCTGGAGCCTGCATTGGCACGGCAAGTGGCCGAGCAGCTCACCGCGCATGACGACTTGGCGGCACATCTGCGTGATGAGGTTGGCATCCACGACATGCAGCGTGCCAGGCCGGTGCAGGCGGGCTTGGCATCGGCCGGTTCGTTCACCCTCGGCGCGTTGCCGCCGATCCTGCTGGCATGGCTATGGCAGGGCGCAGGCTTGAGTATCGCGATTGTGGTCAGCACCACCGTGCTATTGGCGGTGCTGGGTTATGTGGCCGAGCGCGTTGCCGGCGGTGGCGGCTTCAAGGGTGCGTGGCGGGTTCTGCTGTGGGGCAGCCTGGCGCAGGCCGCCACCGCGTTGATTGGCTGGGCTTTTGGGGTGAGCACGGGCTAAGCCGTCGCAGGATTTGCGACAACCGCTGGCTACACTAGGCAGATGGATCTCAATACCCTGCTGTTGCTTCTCTTGCTGGTCGCGGCGCTCGCGATCATCGCCTTGTTGCTGCTGCGTCGTCCGGAAGAGCGCATGGGCCATGTGTTGCGTGATGAGCAGCGCATGGGCCGCGATGAATTGCGTGGGCAATTGGATAGCTTTGCCCTGCAACAAGGCCAGCGCATCGACGGCTTTGGCAGTCAGTTGCAGGCGGTGGCCGCGCGCACCGATGCCCGGCTGGATGAGTTGACCAGCCGCACCGATGCCCGGCTGGACGCGCTGCGCGAAGCCTTGACGGAAGATGCGCGCAAGGCGCGGCAGGAAGGCGCAGAACAACAGCAGCGGCATAGCGAGACGCTGGCCACGCAGCTGCGCGAACTCAGTACGCGCAATGAAGCGCGCATCGGTGAGATGCGCGCCACCTTGGCGCAGCAGCTGCAATCCTTGCAAGCCGATAACGCGCAAAAGCTCGAGCAAATGCGCGCGACCGTGGATGAAAAATTGCACGCCACGCTGGAAACCCGGCTCACCGAAAGTTTCGCCAATGTGCAAACCATGCTGATGCAGGTGCACCAGGGCTTGGGTGACATGAGCAAGCTGGCCACCGATGTGGGTGGCTTGCAGCGCTTGTTGACCAATGTGAAGTCGCGCGGGATCTTCGGTGAAGTGCAGTTGGCGGGCTTGCTGGAGCAAGTGTTTGCACCCGATCAATATGCAGACAATATCGCCACCATCCCTGGCAGCAGCGAGCGGGTGGAGTTTGCGGTGCGCTTTCCCGGCAGCAGCGATGACGGCGTGGTATGGCTGCCGATCGATGCCAAATTCCCGCGGGAAGATTACGAGCGTTTGCTGGACGCGCAAGAGCGTGCCGACAGTGACGATGCGCGCAGTGCCGGCGATGCACTGGAGCGGCGGGTGCGCGAGGAGGCCAAGCGTATTCGCAGTAAATATGTGGCCCCACCGCACACCACCGAATTTGCCATTTTGTTTTTGCCCACCGAAGGCCTGTATGCCGAAGTCCTGCGCCGTCCAGGCCTGTTTGAAGCCTTGCAGCGCGAGCAACGCATCACCATCGCCGGCCCCACTACCTTGCTGGCCTTGCTCACCAGTTTGCAGATTGGCTTTCGTACCGTGGCTATTGAAAAGCGTTCGGCGGAAGTGTGGCGCATCCTGGAAAAAGCCAAGAGCGAATTCGGCAAATTCGGCGATGTGCTGGACAAGGTGAAAGAGAAACTGGATCAAGCCAGCAAACAGATTGAACACACCGGCGTGCGCACCCGCGCGATCGAGCGCAGCCTGCGCGAGGTGGACAGCCTACCCGGCGAGATGGCGACGGCGATTGCACAGGAAGCGCCGCACGCTGATGCCTGAGCCGCACGGTGGTCAGTGCGATGCGGATGGTACCGGCGAACTGGCAGGTTCGTCTTCCAGCAGATAGGCCGGCAGTGATTCGTTGCCTTCGTCATTCTGGCTGCGATCGGAGTTGATCAGATAGCGGCGCCGCGCCAGCCACGCATCACGGGTGAGGACGTACTCGTCAGGCGCGGCTTCGCGCAGTTCATCCAGCGGCAGCAGGCCGGCGCGGGTATCCACCAGCCACAGCGCTTCCAGCGAGAGCCGTGAGCTGTCGTGTTCGACATAGGTCAACGGCGCCATCGTGATATCACCGGCCGCGCCCACGGCGTCACGCACGGTGCGCGGGCCAAGCAAGGGCAGTTCCAGATAGCGCGATTCGTGCCAGCCCCAACGCGCCAGGGTGCGGCCGAAGTCGGCGCTGTGGCGATGCATCTTCAGTGCTTTGGTGGCAGGATCAAAAATGCCGCCGATGCCGATCACGGTATTCACCAGGAACCGTCCCAGCGTCTCCACCGATGCACGCGGACGGCCCTGCAGCAGCAGGTTGCCAAACGCCAGCGGTGCGGCGAGGTTGTCGAACACATTGCTGATGCCCTTGCGCAGCGGGGCGGGGGTGATCTTGGTGTAGGCCACTGCGAGTGGATGCATGATGCCGTGGTCGATGGCGGTGTTGAATGCATGCACGCGGCGGTTCATTGGCTCCCACGGATCCAGCTGATCGAGGCTGTCACTGCTGCCCGCACCGTTGGCGGCGCGGGTGCCGTAGATGGCGGCAAAATCGTCGTCGGCGCTGGTGGCCTCGGCACTGGACGCAACTCTGGCGGCGATTGCATGGGCAGCGTTGGGTGTTGCATCTGCCATTGCCGCTGCGGCATCGGCTGTTGCCCCGGTGGGCGGTGCAGCGGCATTGCCGATGGCTGCATTTGCTGCGGGCGCAGCCATACCTGCCGGGGCAGCATCGGATGTGGGCGGCGCGACGTCGGTCGCAGCAGGCGATGTGCGCGCCAACGGCAGCTGGCTGGCGCAGCCGGTAGTGATGAGCAGGATGCCCAGCGTGGCGCTGATCAGCAGGCGAGTCATGGGATTCCTTCGAACCGAATCAAATCCGGATGCACGTGCAGAGGTATCGATCAGTGGCCGCCATTGCCAGCCGCGGCTTTGAGGCTGCCGCTGCGCAAATCGGCGGCGACTTGCGCGATGGATTTTTGCGTCAGCGGTGAATCGAACTGGCTGCGGAAGGTTTGCACATAGGACACACCCTCGATCATCACGTCGAATATTTTCCAGCCGCCGTTGTTGCGCACGAGGTAATCCACCGGTACCGGCGCACCATTGTCGCGCAGCAGCTCGGTGGATACCTTGATGCCCCGATTACCGGGCAGCGGGCTTTCCGACTTCAGGCGCAGCCGCGGTTTGCCTTCGAAGTTCAGCAGGGCGGCACCGTAGCGCTGCATCAGGTTGTCCACCATCGCATCGGCGAACAGCTTGACGTCGGCCTCGCTGGCACCGCGGCCGTGGGTGCCGAGTACCAAGCGCGCCGCATACAGGCTGTCGAAACTGCCACGCAGTTCGCCGTCGATGAAGCTACGCAGTGCGGCCGGATTCTTGCTGAACTCGGCACGGCGCTGTTGCAAGGTCGTCAGCACGCGGCTGCCGGTGGTGACCACTTGCTGGCCCGGGGTGGCGGTGGCCTGTTGGGCCTGCGTGGCCAGTGGTGCAACGGCCAGCAGCGGCGTAGACAGGGCGAGTGAAACGGACAGGAGCAACGATTTCATGGCTTGGTTTCCGTGGGGGACGGTTCGGTTTTCGATGCCGGCGCCGATGTGCCGCCTGCGCCGCCGAACATGTATTTGCCGACCATCTGGATCAGATCGACAGCGGGTTGGGTGTAGGCGATTTCTTCGCCGGGCTTGAGATTTTCGGGGTCGCCGCCCGGCTGCAGGCCAACGTAGCTTTCGCCCAGCAGACCGCTGGTGAAGATGCCGGCGGAGGTGTCGGCGGGCAGCGGGTAGCGCTGGTCGATGTCCAGCGTCACCACCGCGTCGAAGCGCTTGGGGTCAAGGTCGATCTTCGCCACCCGGCCCACCGCCACGCCGCCGATCCGCACCGGTGCCTGCAGGCGCAGCTGGCCCAGGGTGGAGAAGCGCGCAGTCAGCGGATAGCTGTCGCCGCCACCACCAAACTGGCGATTGGTGGAGGCGAACGCCAACACCAACAGAGAGGCCAGCGCCAGCAGAAGGAAGGCGCCGACCGCGAATTCAAGCCTGGGGCCACGGATTGCCATGGGAAATTCCTTAATTGAACAACAGGGCCGACATCACGAAGTTGAGCATCAGCACCAGCAGCGAGGCGTTCACCACCGCGCGGGTGGTGGCCACCGAGGTGCCCTCGATGGTGGGTTCGGCGTGGAAGCCTGCATACGCGGCCACCAGTGCCGAGGTGCCACCGAATACCGCCGACTTCAGCAACGCCACGCCGAAGTCATCCCACGCGTCCACGCTGTGTTGCAGCGCCGACCAGAACGTGCCGTTGTCGAGGCCCAGTATGCGCACCGCTTCGAACCAACTGGCGGCGATCGCCAGTGAACAGAAGAAGCCGGTCAGCAGGGGTACGCACAAAATCGCCGCCCAAAAGCGCGGTGCGACTGCCTTTGCCAGCGGGTCGATGGCCATCAGCTCCAGCGCCTTGATCTGGTCGGTGGCACGCATCAGGCCAAGTTCGGCGGCGATCGAACTGCCGGCGCGGCCGATGAACAGCAGCGCGGTCAGCACCGGACCCAGTTCGCGATACAGCGACAGCCCGAGCAGCGTGGACAGCGCATCGGCGGCACCAAACGTGGCCAGCGTGCGGTAGCCCTGCAAGGTCAGCACCAGCCCGACGAAGGCGCCGCCCACCACGATGATTGGCAGCGAGCGCGCGCCCACCTTGTAGATTTCCTTCACCAGTTCGGCGAACAAATCCGCAGTGGGTTTGGACGCGCGCAACACTGACAGCGCAAACAGGCCGGCGCGCCCCAACGAACGCATGGAAGCAGCGAAAGCCATCAGGCGGCATCCCGCGCCATCGGCGCAGCTGCGAAGCCTGCGCCCTCGAAACTGAGGGGGCCCTCGGCATCGCCATTGAGGAACTGACGCAGCAGCGGATCATCGCTGGCCTGCAATGCTTGTGGCGTGCCGGCAAACGCGATGCCGCCGTTCGCAATCACCACCGCTTGATCGCAGACCGGCAGGGTTTCATGGACGTGGTGGCTGATCACGATGCAGGTCAGCCCCAGCGTTTGGTTGAGTCGGCGCAGCAGTTGCATGATCACGCTGCTGGCGATGGGATCCAGTCCGGTCAGTGGTTCGTCGCACAGCAGCAGCGGCGGATCCAGTGCCAGCGCCCGCGCCAGTGCGGCGCGGCGGGCCATGCCGCCGGACAGTTCACGTGGATACAAGTTGGCGGCGGCGCGCAAGCCGACCGCATCGAGTTTGGCCGCCACGATGCGTGCAATCTCCACGTCGGTCCGCCGTGTATGCGCATGCAATGGCAGCGCCACGTTTTCGGTCACGGTCAGGTCGGTCAGCAGGCCGTTGCCTTGCAGCAGTACGCCCAGCCGCTTGCGCATCTCCAGCAGCCCACCCGGGGTTCGCGGCACTTCTTCCCCGAAGACCTCGATGCGGCCTTCCGTCGGCACCAGTTCACCGGTGATCGCCGCCAGCAGGGTGGATTTGCCGGTGCCAGATGGCCCCAGCACGGCGGTCATGCTGCCTTGTGGAATGTCCAAGTCCAGCCCACGCAGGATGGCGCGTCCACCGCGATCAAGGCGGACCGATGACAAACGCACGGCGGTGGCGGGAGAAACAGACATGCGATGACTAACGTGAGAAGTGGCGCGCGTGGATGCAGGGCTGCATAGCTTGCTTGGCGCTGGCTGAACAAGGGGCAAGCAATTGAACTAACAAGTGCAGGAATTATCGCGCATTCGCTCTGCAATGTGCATCGGCAAACATCTTCCGCGTGGAACGCTGCGTGTTGCGTGCAGCGACACCATCAACGCCAACGGCGTTTCAAACGCTCGCGTATGCGGATGTGGCGGCCGGACTCGTGTGCTTCCTTCAAGCGACGGCTATGCGCGGCCAACAGGTCGCCACGGGTCAGGATGCCGAGCAAGCCGTGCGGCGCTTGAGCGTCGACCACGACTACACGTCCGATGTTTTCGGCCACCATGTGGTCGGCCGCCTCGCGCAGCGAATGTTGCGCATGTACCACCACCGGTGCGCGCGTCAGCATTTCGCCAATGCGGCGCATGTTGGGATGCCCGGACGACAGCAAATCGCGCCGGGTAATCACGCCGCGCACACGGCCCGCATCGTCGATGACTGGAAACCCTTGGTGTTGGTACTCGGCGCGGCCCGAGTGGAGCAGTGCGCGCACATCGCCCAGTGCATCGGCGGTGCGCAGCGAGATGACGTTGCGTGTGCAGGCATCGCCCACGGCGACTTGTTCAAGGAAATCGGCGGCATACTCGCTGGGTACGCGCACGCCGCGCCGCGCAATCTTCTCGGTCATGATGGTGTTGCGCATCAGCAATGCCGAGATCAGATAGGCGGCGGTGCAACCGCCCAACAGCGGCAACAAACCATGCGCTTGCTGGGTGGTTTCAAACGCGAATACCACCGAGGTCAACAGCGCACGTGACGCCCCGGCAAAGATCGCGGCCATGCCCACCAGACCTGCAATCCGCGGGTCAATGCCCAACTGCGGTGCCAGTGCCACCATCGCAACGCCAGCCAATGCACCCAGCGCGCCACCGATGGTGAACAGCGGTGCCAAGGTGCCGCCGGAGGTGCCGCTGCCCAGCGCGATCGACCACGAAATGAACTTCATCACGCACAGAAACGCCAACGCGCCCGCTGCCAAGTGCCCGGCCACGATGTCTTCGATATTGCTGTAGCCCACCCCCAGCGTGCGCGGCGCAAAGTAGCCCACCACGCCCACTGCAATGCCGCCGATCGCCGGCCACCACATCCAGTGGATCGGCAAGCGTTCAAAGCCGTCTTCGATGGCGTACAGCACGCGCGTGACGCCCACGCTGACCAGCCCAATCGCCGCGCCCAACAGCACATACATCGCCAGTGCCGCCAAGCCCGGTTCGGCCACCGCCGGCATCGCAAACACCGGTGCACTGCCCACCGTGGCATAGCGCACACCGGCGGCTGCCACCGTGGCCAGCGCTACCGGCACCAGCGAGCGTGCGCGCAATTCGAACAACAACAACTCCACCGCCAACACCACGGCGGCCAGCGGCGAACCAAAGATCGCAGTCATGCCACCGGCGGCACCGGCGGCCAGCAGTACTTTGCGTTCATGGCCTGTCACATGCAGCACTTGGCCGATGAACGAGCCGAGTGCACCACCAGTCGCGATGATCGGGCCTTCGGCACCAAATGGCCCGCCAGTGCCGATGGCGACCGCCGACGAGATCGGTTTGAGGAAGGTGATCCGCGGCGGAATCCTGGATTCATTGAGCAGCACCTGTTCCATCGCCTCGGGGATGCCGTGGCCACGAATCGCACGCGACCCCCAGCGCGCCATCAGCCCCACGATCACACCGCCCAGTACCGGCACCACGATCACCCAAGCGCCCAAGTTGTGGTCGGCTGGTGACACCGCCTGCAGCGACCACCGCCCGAGAAACGCGAGGTTGGTCACCAGTGCAATCAGCGCCACCAATACCCGCGCAATCAACGCTGCGCCGCCGCCAAGCACGATGGCCAAAGCGCAGATCCACAGCACGCGTGGCTCGATCAAGCTGGCCCGGCGCGGCATGCGTGCGGCTTCCAGACTCACCCCCAGCCCGGGGGCCAGCGGCAGCGCTTGATTGGACGATTCCTCACGCAGCCGCGCGTGTTCGGGGTGCTCAGGGGGGGGTGATGTCATAGGGAAATGCGGGCAGAGCAGCGGGCGCGAAGGCTACATCACGCATCGCCAAGATCAGGTGAAGATGCACCCGTCACGTGCGCGCAGCGGATCACACTGCGGGCGTATCCTGCAGCAGTCATGCGCCATCCATTGGAGCGCCACTACATGTACGCGGATTTTGCCACCCACCTTGTTGACAACCAGCCGCCACCGTTCGGCACGCACAATCTCTGGGACGACGATGCCGCGCTGCGCGAAGCGGTGTTGCGCGAAGGCGGCGCAGCGTTTTCCACGCATCTTGCCGAGTACGGCGCGCTCGCCGGTGGCCGCTTGTTGCACTTGGCCGATGACGCCCACCGGGATC
>NZ_CALMPC010000012.1:0-2656 GCF_937872235.1 uncultured Thermomonas sp. | reverse complement strand
TCATGCTCTGCCCCCAGTTCCGCCCGCTCACCGGTGGTTATGAGCGCGCCGCCGAGCGGCTGTCGATTGCTTTGGCTGCGCGTGACCATGCCGTGACCGTGATCACCGAGCGGCGCGACCCGACGTGGGCCGCGCACGAAGACCTGCACGGTGTGCAGGTGCGTCGCCTGTGGTGCGTGTATCGGCGCGGCATGCACGCAGCGTCGTCGCTTTTCAGCTTTGGGGTGTGGCTGTTGTTGCATGGCCGATCATTCGCTGTCTGGCATGTGCACCAGTACGGCGCGCATGCCACGCTCGCCGTGTTGCTGGGCAAGCTGTTGCAACGGCCGGTGGTGCTGAAGCTGACAAGTTCTGGCATTCATCAGGGCGTGGATGCGGCCCTGCAGGGATTGCGTTTATCCGGCTTGCACCGTTGGGCGCACCGGCGCGTCGCAGCTTGCATCGCCGTTTCCGAGGAAACCGTGCACGAGGCACGCGCCTTCGGCATTCCATCGCAGCGGATCCACGCGATCAGCAATGGGGTCGATAGCGCAGGGTTGAGCCCCGCCACCGTCGAATGGCGACAGCAGGCACGCCGGCAACGGGCGGTTGCGGATGGTTTTGTCGCCATCGCCGTGGGGCGGCTCGCCGGCGAAAAGAACCCCATCGGCCTGCTGCATGCGTGGGCCAGCGCGTGGCCGCGCTTGCCCGCTGGCTCGCAATTGATCTGGATAGGCGATGGTCCCCTGCGGGCAGAAGTGGCGGCGTGCATTGATCAACTGGGTCTGGGTCATACCGTTCGCTTGGCCGGACATTCCGATGATGTGCCGGCGTGGCTGGCGGCTGCTGATGTATTTGTGCTGTCTTCACACAACGAGGGCATGGCCAATACCTTGCTGGAGGCCATGGCCTGCGGGCTTCCCAGTGTCGCCACCGCCGTCTCCGGTACCACGCAGCTGCTTGCACGCAGCGGTGCCGGGATTGTGGTTCCGGTGGGCGATATGGAGGCTTTGGCTGCTGCCCTTGTCGAACTGGCCCGCGATAGCGATGCGCGGGCGCGCATGGGCACACGGGCGCGCGCGGTGATTGAGGCGGAATATTCCATCGAACATGTGGTAGGCAAAATCGAAGAGCTTTATGCGCAAATCATCAGAACCGGAGCAGGCCACGACACCGTTGCGAGTGTTGATGGTGGTGCCGCAGTTCCCCTATCCGGTGGTGGGCGGGCTGGAGAAGCAATCCCGCTTGCTGGCCGAAGAGCTGGCCCTGCAAGGCTGCACGGTGCGCGTGTTGTCCGGGCGGGTTACGCCGGATCAACCGGCATTGACGCACGAAGCAGGCATCGACATCCATCGTTTGCCCTGGCCACGCCATCGTCTGGTTCGTTGGCTGCGTGCGCCATGGTCGTTCGCGCTCACCTTTGTGCGCCTGGCACGCGCCAGTGATGTGGTGCATTGCCATGTGCCCAGTGGTGTTAGTGCGTTCTCCATCCTTTTAGCGGCGCTGTGCCGCAAGCCGATCATGGTCAAGCTGCCCAATGTCGGCGCGTACGGGATACCGGGCATGCGTGCCGGCAGGCTGGGTGCGCTGCGTATTTTGGGACTGCGTCAAGCCGATGCTATCGTGGCGATGAGCACTCAGAGCGTGCATGAACTTGCGGACATCGGCTATCCGATGGCGCGCACTTTGGTGACACCCAATGGCATTCGCCTGCCCGAACACGACGGTGCTGTGCCGCCACAAAACAATGCAGCGGTAATCGGCAGGCATCCGGGCTGCCGATTGTTGTTTGTCGGTCGCCTGGATCCACAGAAGGGCTTGCCGGACGTATTGCAGGCACTGCACAAGGTGTCGAGCGGCGCAGCGCCGTGTGCCGTGAGCCTGGATATCGCGGGTGGGGGCGATGAGCACGCACGCATCGAATCCATGATCCGAGAACTGGGCTTGGGCGACCGTGTACACCTGCTTGGCCATGTCGAAGGCATCCCGAAACGGATGCCCGATTACGATGCCTTGGTGCTCCCCTCCTACGGTGAAGGCAATTCCAACGTGATTCTTGAGGCGATGGCGGCGGGCTTGCCCGTCATCAGCACGCAGGTGGGCGGCACGCCGATGTTGGTGGGGCCTGCCGGTGCGCGATTGCTGCACGCTCCGGGTGATGTGGGCGCATTGGCAAATTTGATTGCCGAAGTTGCCTGTGATGCCCATTTTCGTCGCAGCATGGGTGATGTCATGCGCGTGCGTGCACAAGCACTGTTTGATATCCGCGTCATTGCACGGCGCTACCGTGCTGCGTATGTATTGATGGTGCAGGGACAGCGCGACTCGATTGCCGGATTGGCGTGTGCTGAAATCCTGGCAGAAACACCAGAACCCAAAGCAGGGCACTCTCCATGTGTGGCCTGATTGCTGCCTTCTCTATCGCCCCCCTGACCGACGCCGCCCTGCACGCAGGGCTGGCGCAGCTACGCGCCCGTGGCCCCGATGGCGAAGATGTCTGGCATGAAGGGGGGGCATGGCTCGGCCATCGCCGCCTGGCCATCCTGGACCTGGATCCGCGCGCCGCGCAGCCGATGCATTCAGCCTGCGGCCGCTACGTCATCGTCTTCAACGGCGAGATCTACAACTACCGCGAACTGCGCGCGCAACTGCAGGCGCAGGGCGTGGCCTTCCGCAC
>NZ_CALMPC010000011.1:0-21535 GCF_937872235.1 uncultured Thermomonas sp. | reverse complement strand
ACACCGGATAACCCGCCGCGTCGGCCGCGCCCTTCAGCAGCCATGGTTTCAACTGGCCATCGAGAAATTCGTCGGCCTCGCCCTGATCAATCAAGATCGGTAATTTTTCCGCTGCCGCCTTGATCAGCGCGCACGCGTCGTATTGCGCCCACGTCGTAACGTCATCACCCAGATACGCGGCAAATGCCTTCTGCCCCCATGGCACCTGCATCGGAGCCACGATCGGCGAAAACGCCGACACGCTGCGATAAAGCCCCGGGTTGCGCAGCGCGAGCGTGAGCGCACCATGCCCGCCCATCGAATGCCCGCTGATGGCGCGTGCGCTGGTCACGGCGAAATTGGCTTCAATCAACGCCGGCAATTCATGCGCCACATAGTCGTGCATCTGGTAGTGCGCTGCCCACGGTGCTTGCGTGGCGTTGACATAAAACCCGGCACCCTTGCCAAGGTCATAACCTTCGGCATCGGCCACCGCATCACCACGCGGACTGGTGTCCGGGCAAACAATCGCGATGCCATGCTCGGCCGCATACCGCTGCGCACCGGCTTTGGTGATGAAGTTCTGCTCGTTGCAGGTCAGACCCGAGAGCCAGTACAGCACCGGCACCTTGGTGTGCCCGGCTTGTGGCGGCAGGTAGATGGCAAAGCGCATCACGCAGCCCAGTGTTGCTGATGCGTGTTGATACACGTCCTGCCAGCCACCGAAGCATGCGCGGTGTTCAACACGCTCCATCAAAAGTGCACCACGCTGCGAATCGACTTGCCTGCATGCATCAAGTCAAACGCCTCATTGATCGCCTCCAAGCCCATCGTATGCGTGACGAATGGTGCCAGCTGGATGTCGCCACGCATCGCGTCTTCCACCATACCCGGCAATTGGCTGCGCCCCTTCACTCCGCCAAACGCAGTGCCCATCCACTTGCGCCCGGTGACCAGTTGGAACGGGCGGGTGGAAATTTCCTGGCCAGCACCGGCCACACCGATGATCACGCTCTGGCCCCAGCCACGGTGCGCGCATTCCAGTGCGGCGCGCATCACGTTGACGTTGCCAATGCATTCAAACGAGTGATCCACGCCCCAGCCGGTCATCTCCACGATGACTTGTTGAATGGGCTTGTCGAACTCCTTCGGGTTGACGCAATCGGTCGCCCCGAATTCACGCGCCATGTCGAACTTCGACGGGTTGGTATCCACGGCGATGATGCGCCCCGCCTTGGCTTGCCGCGCACCTTGGATTACCGCCAAACCAATGCCGCCCAGCCCGAAGACCGCAACCGAATCGCCCGCCTGCACCTTGGCGGTGTTATGCACGGCGCCAATGCCGGTGGTGACGCCACAACCCAACAAGCACACATGCTCCGGGTTTGCCGCGGGGTTGATCTTGGCCAGCGAGACCTCGGCCACCACGGTGTATTCGGAAAACGTGCTGCACCCCATGTAGTGATACAGCGGCTGGCCGTTATAGGAAAACCGTGAAGTACCATCAGGCATCACGCCCTTGCCCTGCGTAGCGCGTACCGAAGTACACAGGTTGGTCTTGCCCGATTTGCAAAACAGACATTCACCACATTCTGCGGTGTACAACGGAATCACATGATCACCCGGCGCAACACTCGTCACACCTTCACCCACCTCGATCACAACACCCGCGCCTTCATGTCCCAGCACCACCGGAAACAAGCCTTCCGGATCCTCGCCGGACAGCGTGAACGCATCGGTATGACAGACACCGGTGTGGGTGATCTTCACCAATACTTCGCCCGCTTTGGGCGGCGCAACGTCGATCTCGACAATCTTGAGGGGTTCGCCTGCGGCGAAGGCAACGGCGGCGCGGGATTTCATGCTGCAAACTCCAGAACAAGGGTCATCACCGCGATGATACCTGTCGCTTTCACTCAACCGGTATTCTGGATCCCCGCCGAAATGCCGTTGACAGTGGACACCAACGTACGCAACAGCGCCTCATCGGTGCGCCCACCCTCACGCCAACGCCGCAGCAGCTCCACTTGCAGCAGGCTGATCGGGTCGACATACGGGTTGCGCAAGCGGATCGACAAGCGCAGGCGGTAATCATCGGCCAGCAAGCCGTCGCTTTGCTTGATCGCAAGGATGGCCTCACGCGTGCGTGCAAACTCTTCGGCAATCTGCGGGAACAGGGCGTGATGCAAGTCCCCCGCCAGTTGCGAATAGCATTCGAAGATGTCGATATCGGATTTGGCCAGCAACATTTCCACATCGCCGATCATTGCGGTGAAGAATGGCCAGTCGCGCGCCATGCTTTGCATGGCTGACAAACCATGGGTATTGATACCTGATTGCAGCGCGGTGCCCAAGCCATACCAACCGGTCAGGCCGGAACGGTTTTGCGACCACGCAAACACCCACGGAATGGCGCGCAGATTGGCAATGCCACCATCACGGCGGCGCGAAGGGCGCGAGCTGATGTGCAGGCGCTCGATCACATCTACCGGCGTGGCGTCGCGGAAGTAGGTGGGAAAATCGGGATGCTCGTGCACCAGTGCGCGGTAATGCGTGCGCGAGAGCTGCGCCAATTCGGCCGCGATTGCACGCCAGCCATCTTCGCGTGGCTCCGCTGGCCGTGGACGTAACGATGCGCGCAACACCGCACCCGTCATTTGCTCCAGATTGCGCAGCGCCAATGCGCGGATGGCATATTTGCGATGAATGACTTCACCTTGCTCGGTCATGCGCAGGCGGCCACCCACACTGCCACGTGGTGCGGCAATGATGGCGCGCTCGGTTTTGCCGCCGCCGCGGCTGACCGAACCACCACGGCCATGGAAAAACACCAACTGCACGCCGGCCACTTGCGCCACATCCAGCAACTCGACCTGGGCCCGCTGCAAGGCCCAACGCGAGGCCAGCACGCCACCGTCTTTTGCGCTGTCGCTATAGCCCACCATCACGATCTGGCGATCCCCGCGTGCGGCTAAATGACGCCGATACAACGGATCTTCAAACAACATCCGCATCACCTCAGGCGCCGCTTCCAAATCAGCCACCGTTTCAAACAACGGGGCCACATCCAGCGGCACTTCACCGGCGTCTGTGCACCCGGCAATGCGCGCCAACGCCAGCACCGCCAACGCATCGGCAGCGGTACGCGCCATGCTGATGATGTAAGGCCCAAATGCATTCTTGCCCAAGCTTCCACGCAGCGACTGCACGGCGCGGAACACATCCAGGGTCAACGCGGCGGCATCCGGCTGCACAGCCACCTGCCCTTCGATCAACGCATGCAATTGCGCCACACGCTGATCCAGCCTGCGCGCCGCCCATTCGGTATCCGCCAACAGCGCTGCCAATGCGTCATCGTGCACCGCCGAGTCCTGGCGCAAATCCAGCGCGGCCAAATGAAAGCCAAAACTGCGTGCCCGCCACAGAATCCGGCGCAACGCAAAACGACCGGCATGCTCGCCGCGATGGCGCGCCAAACTGGCATCCATCAATTCCAGATCGTCAATAAACGCCGCCGCATCCGGATACGCACCCGGCGTGCCGTCCCCGGTCGCCTGCAAGCGCGCGCGCATCGCCCACAGCAGTTGCCGATAGGGCATGTCAGCCAAGCGCGGGCGGCTACGCACCGCGCCTTTGGGAAACAATGCGCGATGGGCGGCGGCGCGGGCGTCGATGGCGGCATCCACCTCGGCGTGGCCATGACTTTGGGTGAGGATGTCGCCCAACTTGCGCAAATCGGTTTGATAGCAACTCAGCGCCTGCGCCCGCTGATAGGCCAGCGCGGTGTGGATGGTGGCCGCGCCCACATTGGGGTTGCCATCCATGTCACCACCCACCCACGTGCCGAAGCGCAGCAGTGGCGGTAGCTCGATGCGCTGCCCATACACCGATTCCACCGCCGCACTCAGTACTTCAAAAAATACCGGCAACACGCGGTACAGCGATTGCGTGAGGTAGAAGCCGATATGCTCGATTTCATCGGTCACGCTGGGGCGCAGCGGCGGCGCTTCGTTGGTCTGCCACGCAGTGGTCAGCGATTGCCGGATAAGCGCATCGTCCGCGCCGCGCTCGGGTGGCGTGCGGGTGCGGTCGATATCGGCCACCAGGCGTTCCACTATCGTTTTTTCTTTCAGCAACAGCGCACGCCGCACCGCTTCGGTGGGGTGTGCGGTGAACACCGGTTCGATGCAGGTGCGCGCAAGCATGTCCTGCAATTCCGGCAAGCCCACACCGGCATCGCGCAGGTCGCGCAACACCTCTTCCAACCCACCTGGCTGCGGCGCACTGGCCTGCCGTTGGTAGTCGCGCCGACGGCGAATGCGATGCACGCGCTCGGCCACATTGGTGGCGCTGAAATACGCCGAAAATGCGCGCACCAATCCTTCCGCTTCTTCCAATGGCACCTGCGCCAATTGGCCCGCCAACTCGGCCACCGGCGCGGCCTGTTCGCGCCGCGCAATCGCGCTGCGGCGCAGGCTATCCACCTGTTCCAGAAAACCAGGCGAGACCTGTTCGGCCAACATCTGCCCCACCATCGCGCCCAGCCGGCGCACATCGTCACGCAGCAAAGCATCGGATTTGGCGAAAACAAGCTGTTCGCGCAGCGGGGAATTGGATGGGGTCATCCCTGCAGGCTACCCCATTTTTGGTGCAATGCAGCAATCGTTGCGGATGTGACTTTCTTCAGTACGCAAACTCGCAAAACACCGGATCCACGCTGCCGTGCCATTCGCCATGAAACAGCGCAAGCTTGCGCTCGGCAGGCGTTTTGCCGGATTCGGCAATCTCGATCAATTCATCGAGAAAGCGCGACTCATCCACGCCATCACGATTGCGCATGGCGCGACGTTGCAGGCCGGCTACCGCGATCTTCACGGCCTCGCGCGCCAAATCACGCACCGTGCCGTTGCGGAACGGCAAGCGCAGCGCATATTTCGGCACGCCGTCACGCAGCGCGTGGCGCTCGGCCATCGAAAAATCCTTGACCAGATCCCAGGCTGCATCCAGCGCCGTAGCGTCGTACAGCAGACCCACCCAAAACGCCGGCAAGGCACAGATACGCCCCCACGGGCCGCTGTCGGCACCGCGCATTTCCAGGAATTTTTTCAGCCGCACTTCCGGGAAGGCGGTAGTCATGTGGTCGTTCCAGTCGCGCAAGGTAGGCAGCGCGCCGGGCAACACATCCAGCTCACCGCGTAAAAACTTGCGGAACGATTTGCCGCTGGCATCCACATACACATCATTCCGATGCGAGAAATACATCGGCACATCCAGCAAGTAATCCACGTAGCGCTCGTAGCCGAAACCGTCTTCGAACACGAAATCCAGCATGCCGGTGCGGTCGGGGTCGGTGTCGGTCCAGATGTGCGAACGGTAGCTCAGGTAGCCATTAGGCTGGCCTTCGGTGAATGGCGAATCGGCAAACAGCGCAGTGGCAATCGGTTGCAGCGCCAGCGAGACGCGGAACTTTTTCACCATGTCGGCTTCGGAGGCGTAATCCAGATTCACCTGCACGGTGCAGGTGCGGGTCATCATGTCCAGCCCCAGATTGCCGACCTTGGGCATGTAGTCGCGCATGATCCGGTAGCGGCCCTTGGGCATCCACGGCATCTCGTCGCGTCGCCATTTGGGTTGAAAACCCATACCCAGGAAACCCAATTGCAGTTCGTCGGCGACTTCGCGCACCTCGCGCAGATGGCTGCCCACTTCCTTGCAGGTCTCATGCAGGGTGGCCAGTGGCGCACCCGACAATTCCAGTTGCCCGGCCGGCTCCAGCGTCACCGAGGCGCTATCCCGGGTCAGTGCAATCGTGCGCGGCGGCTGCCCGTCCACGCTTTCCTGATACGGCTGCCAGCCGAAGCGGGTCAGGCCATTGAGCAGCGCCTCGATGCCGCGCTCGCCATCGAACGTCGGCGGGCGCAGGTCATCCAACCGGAAGCCGAATTTTTCGTGCTCGGTACCGATCCGCCAATCCGTGCGCGGCTTCTCGCCCGAGGCCAATACAGCGGCCAATTCGCGGGGATCGGTGATGGGGGTGTCACTGGCGCTGCTGGGTCCGGACATCGACGTGATCTATCGGAAAGTCCCGCCAGCTTAATCCCGTGCAGCCTTGCAACAAAGTCGGGGCAGCACGCCTGCAGTGTTCCGCCAACGCAAGTAATCGACTTACAGCGCCAACCAGCCCGCGACCACGCTGCGCAATTCGTCCACGCCTTGCCTGGACTCGCCGGAGAACAATTGCACGCTGACGCTATCGGCATAGGCGCGCGAAAGCTCCATCCGCACTGCCTGCAAGGTATTGCCGGCGGCGCCACGGCTGAGTTTGTCGGCTTTGGTCAAAATCACATGCGCAGGCAGGGCACGGCGCATCGCGTAGCCCAGCATCTGGCGATCGTAGTCTTTCAATGGGTGGCGCACATCCATCACCACCACCAACCCGCGCAGGGCATCGCGACTGCCGAAATAGCCATCCAGAAACGCCTGCCAATGTGCCTGCAACTCCTGCGGCACCTTGGCGTAGCCGTAGCCGGGCAGATCGACCAGATATTTGTTTTCGTGCGGCGGCAACCCGAAAAACACCAATTGCTGGGTGCGTCCTGGGGTTTTGGACACCCTTGCCAGTGCATTTTGCTGACACAGCGCGTTCAGGGCGGAGGATTTGCCGGCATTGGAGCGCCCGGCGAAAGCAACTTCAAACCCGCCATCGGTGGGTAATTGCCGGTAATTATGGGCGGCCAGCAGGTACTGGGCGCGTGCAAAAGGATTGGGAGCAGCCATCTGCATAGCATGGCATGCTTGGGGGAGGAATCGGAGCCGTTTGACCGCTTCCCGCGTGGCCACCATAATTTGCCGGTTGAGCAATCCTCAGGATTGCATCCTTTCGTGTCAGTGGAGTTCTGCATGCGTCCTGTCCATGCCCTTGCCGGTGTTGCCTGTCTTGCCTTAGCTGCGGTGGCCTATGCCCAGAGCACGGCGATAGCCGCACCCGACAATGCCCCCGTACAAGCTGCACCATTGCAGGAAAAACCTGCGACTTGGGGCGACCCGCAAGTAGGCCAAAGCAAGGCCGGCGCTTGCGCCGCCTGTCACGGGCTGGATGGCAATGCCATGCAGCAAAGCGCACCGCGCATCGCAGGCATGCCCGAGCGCTATATCGCCGAGCAGCTGCATTTGTTCAAAACCAGCCAGCGCACCAGTGGCTTGGCGGGGGTGATGGTGCCGTTTGCCAGCATGCTCAGCGCGCAGGACATGCGTGATGTTGGCGCGTGGTTTGCCAAACAGTCGGCCGGCGCAGGTGTGGCCGACGATACCGTCATCGCCACCGGGCCGAACCAAGGCAAGAAGTTCTATCAATTGGGTGAAATCTTGTTCCGCAATGGTGATGCCGGCCGCAACATCCCCGCCTGCATGGCCTGCCACGGCCCTTCGGGTGCGGGCAACCCCGGCCCCGCCTATCCGGCCCTGCATGGTCAAGATGCCACCTATGTGGCACGTCGTCTGGAGGAATACCGCAGCGGCGCCACGACTTACACCAACCCGGCGCATTTCAAGCTGATGGCGGATGTCACCAAGTCGCTGAGCGATGAGGAAATCAAGTCACTGGCCAGCTATGTGCAGGGCTTGCACACCCGCGCACCCGGCACCACCAAGGAAAGCATCAACCGCTGAGGATGCCGCTTCACCATGCGTTCGTTTTGTCCCGTGCATGCTTGTTGCTCGGCCACCCTGATCGCTGGAGACTGATGCGATGCGTTCCCTGCTGCTGACCTTTGCCCTGTTACTGTCCACCACGCTGTTGCCAGCCCATGCCCAGCAGGCCCTGCCGGGGCTGACTGCAGGTGTGCAATATGATTTGATCGATGCCGGGCAGCCCTATCAGCAATTGCCGCCGGGCATGGTCGAAGTGGCGGAAGTATTCGCCTATACCTGCCCCCATTGCGCCCACTTTGCTCCGATGCTGGACGCATGGTCCAGACAACTGCCGGCACACGCCAAACTGGTGCTGGTACCGGGAGTGTTTGACCGCGATGACCCGTGGTCGCGTGCATTCTTCGCCGCGCAGAGCAGCAAATCCTTGAATGTGCTGCACCCGCGTCTGTTCGCTGCCATCCATGAAACCGGCGACCTGCCACGCAATGCCGACAGCGCGCAAATCATGGCGTTCGCCAGCAAGGTGCAAGGCGTCAATGCGGCCGCGTTCAAGGCTGCGATGCTGGACAATGCCAGCTTGCTTCCCAAGCTCAAATCCGCCTACGAATTTGCTGCGCGCAGTGAAATTCCAGGCACTCCGTCGATCATTGTTGCTGGCCGCTACCGGATCAAAGGTGACAGCTACGAGGGCCTGCTGGCCAATGCACTCGCGGTGGTCAACGCCTTGGCACCCAAATCCGCCGCGCCGGCCAAACTTGCACCCAAGCCTGCAGGCAAACCCGCCACGAAAGCCGCAGCGGCCAAGTCTGCCCCCGCCCGTTCCTGACCTTTGCTGCTCTAGACCATTGGAAGTTGATGCCATGACGATGATGCGCCACGCTCTGCTACTGCTCGCCCTGCTGCCGTTGGCGGCCTGCAAGGACAAGGCTCCGGCTGCGGTGAACGCCGACCCGGCGGCAGCCACCGCGCAGGCGCAAACCAAGGCCGCCAGCGCCGAGGATCCGCAACGCGCAGCGGCGGCTGAGGCCAATGTCAAAGCCGCCGCCGAGGCCGCCGCCAAGGCCCCGCCGCCGGTGGAAGGCACCGATTTTGTCAGCATTCCCAATGGCCAGCCGTTTGATACCGCGCCCGGCAAGATCGAGATCGTGGAATTTTTCGGCTATGTCTGCCCGTTCTGCGCAGCGGTGCAGCCGACGGTGTCAGCGATGAAGGCCAAGCTGCCGCCGGATGTGCATTTTGTCGAAGTGCCGGCCGCATTTGGCGGGCCGTGGGACAACTACGCCAAGGCTTTCTATGCCGCAGAAGCAATGGGGCTACACGACAAGACGCATGATGCGATGTTTCGTGCAATCCACGTCGATCAGACGCTGAAAGGCGAGCGCGGCATGGATACCCCGGAAGACATCGCTGCGTTCTATAAGAATTATGGTGCCGATCCGGGCCAGTTCCTGAGCAGTATGCAGAGCTTTGCAGTGGCCGCCAAAATCAACCGCGCGCGGCAGTACATGACCGCCGCATTTGCCAATGGCGACCAGATGGGTACACCGACCTTCCTGATCGACGGCAAGTACCGCGTCAAAGGCAAGACCATTGACGACATGTTCCGCATCATCAACCAATTGGTGGTGGCCGAACGCGCCAAACTGGCCAATACGGTGCCCGCCACTGCAGCGGCCCCTGCCGCGCCAGCGGCCAACGAGGCGGCCAAGCCCTGATGTGCGCCTGAGCTGCCATGTCCACTCGCCGGTTGCGCCTGCTCAGCGCCAATATCCAGGCCGGCTCCAGCACGCGCGGCTACGGCGACTATGTGACGCGCAGCTGGTCGCATGTGCTGCCGGCGGGCAACAAACGCGGCGCGTTGGACACCATCGCCGAACTTGCCGGCCGCCACGACATCGTGGGCCTGCAAGAGGCTGACCCCGGCAGCCTGCGTTCCGGCTTCACCAACCAGACCCACTACTTGGCCCAGCGCGCCGGCTTTGCCTACTGGAGCCACCAGCCCAACCGCAACGTGGGCGGCGTGGCCTCCAGCGCCAATGGCCTGCTCAGTCGGTTGGAACCGCGGCTGGTGGAAGACCACCCGCTACCGGGCCGGGTCAAGGGCCGCGGTGTACTCACCGCACGATTTGGCGATGGCCGCGATGCGCTGACGATTGCGATCGCCCACCTCTCGCTGGGTAGCCAGTCGCGCCGCAACCAGCTGGATTTCATCGCCGAATTACTCAGCGATCTGCCGCATGCGGTGCTGATGGGTGACTTCAATTGCGACCCAGATCGCCCGGAAATGCAGGCGCTGTACCGCCGTACCGGCCTGCAACCGCCGCCGCAATGCGTGCCCACGTTTCCCTCGTGGCGGCCGCAACGCGCCATCGACCACATGCTGGTCACCCCCGGTTTGCATCTGGCCACGATGCAAGCCCTGCCCGCCGCGCAGTCGGATCATCTGGCACTGTCGGTGGAATTGGATGTGCCCGATGCCGCACTGCGCTAATGCAGCGCGCCATACGCAAACGCACTGCCCACCAGCAGCAGGAATATTGCAAATATCCGCTTGAGTACCGGCCCGCTCAGCGCGTGTGCCAAGCGCGTGCCATACGGCGCGGCGAGTGCCGAAGTGGCGGCCACCGCAATCGCTGCGGGCACATACACATAACCCACCGATCCGGCCAACGGCAGCGCGCCTGCCGGGGCTTGCAGCGCATAGCCCAGCGCACTGCCCAACCCGATAAAGATACCGCAGGCCGACGACGTGCCCACCGCACGCACCGGTGCAACTCCACGCCACACCAACAACGGCACGGTCAAACTGCCGCCACCAATGCCAATGATCGCCGAGACGATGCCGATGCCGCCGCCTGCAGCGGTATAACCCGGCCCACGCGGCAGCACATCGGCGTGGCCAGTGGCGGGGGGGGTTGATAACCACATCTGCGCAGCAATCACCCAGCAGTAGCCCGCCACGCACCAGCGCAGCACACCATCGTCCAGCGCAATCGCAAAGCGACTGCCCAGCCAGCCCCCCAACAGCACCCCCGGCACCATCCACGCCACCGTCGGCCACAACACACTGCCTCGCCGGTGATGCGCACGCGCCGAAGCCGCTGCTGTCAGCACAATGCTGGCCAACGAACTGGCCAGGGCCGCATGCATCGCCGCGTCCGCCGGCACGCCCTGCATCGGCAGCAACCACGCCAACGCGCCCACCAGCACCAAGCCGCCACCAATCCCCAACAAGCCGGCCAGCACACCCACGCAGGCACCCAGTGCCACATAGATCAGCAAGAAACTCATCGCGCCAGCAACATGTTGATCGCCACCCGAACCAGAGCCGGGTCGGGTAGTGATGTTCGCCAAAGACCAAGACCGCCAAGCACCAAGGCAGGCCGGCTAACTTGCAACAAACGCCGCAAGCGCTACCCGCAGCCGCGCCAAACCATCGGCGACTTCGGCATCGCTGATATTCAGTGCAGGCACGAAGCGCAGGACGTCGGGGCCGGCTTGCAGCAGCAGCAAGCCGTGTTCCGCTGCGTGATCCAGCATGGCACTGGCCTTGCCGGCGTAGTCTGGCGTCAACACCGCGCCCAACATCAGGCCGCGCCCACGCACTTCGGAAAATAGTCCAAGGTCTGCGTTGATGGCGGCAAGGCCTTCACGCAAGGCGTGCGCCTGGCGCTGTACGTTGGCGACAATGTCATCGGAAGCCAGTGTGCGCAGGGCGACGCGGGCGACGGCGGCGGCCAGCGGATTGCCGCCAAACGTGGTGCCGTGTGCGCCAAACTGCATGACCTGCGCGACCTTGGGGCCGGCCAGCAGTGCGCCGATCGGGAAGCCGCCGCCGAGTGCCTTGGCCAGAGTGACGATATCGGGCACGACGGCATCTTGCCAATGCGCAAACAAGCTGCCGGTGCGGCCCATGCCCGCCTGGATTTCATCCAGCACCAAAAGCGCAGCATGCCGATCACACAGCGCGCGCACGGCTTGCAGATAGCCCGCGGCGGCGGGAATGACCCCGCTTTCGCCCTGTACCGGCTCCAGCATGACGGCGGCCACATCGCCTGCCGCCATTGCCGCATCCAGCGCCGGGATGTCGTTGAAATCGACATAGCGAAAGCCCCCCGGCAGCGGCTCGTAGCCGTACTGATATTTGGGCTGCGCGGTAGCGGTGACAGTGGCCAGGGTGCGGCCATGGAAGCTGCCGTGGAAAGTGATGATGGTGCGCTGCTCCGGCGCTCGGCCTTGCGCGCTGGCCCATTTGCGCACCAATTTGATCGCCGCCTCGTTGGCTTCGGCACCGGAGTTGCACAGAAATGCGCGCTCGGCAAAACGCGAGGCCGCCACCAATTCCTGCGCCAGCCGCAGCGGCGGTTCGCTGTAAAACACATTGCTGGTATGCCAGAGTTTGCCGGCTTGTTCGATCAGCGCAGCATTCAACTCTGGATTGCAATGGCCCAGGCTGCACACCGCGATTCCTGCGCCAAAGTCCACGTAGTCACGGCCTTCGTTGTCCCACAGGCGTGCACCTTTGCCGCGCTGCAAAATCAACTCGCGCTGGCGGTATACCGGCAGCAACACCTCACGCCCCAGTGCCAATAACGCACTGCTGTTTGCCGCTTGCTGCATCTCACCACACTCCTGTATTGGGCATCGACAACCACGGCTCTTGCGGCGGCAGGTACCCGTCTTGCAACAGCTCAACCGAGATCAGGTCGGGCGAACGCACAAACGCCATATGCCCATCACGTGGTGGGCGATGGATGGTGTAGCCCATGTCCAGCAAGCGCTGACAGGTGGCGTAAATATTTTCAACGCGAAAGGCCAAGTGACCGAAGTTGCGCGCACTGCCGTAGTCCTCGTCGGAACCCCAGTTATGGGTCAGCTCGATTTCGGCCTCCGGGGTATCCTCTGCGGCCAGAAAAATCAGGGTGAACTTGCCTTGCGGGTTGTCCATGCGCCGCGTTTCGCGCAGGCCCAACCCTTGGCAATAAAACCGCAGCGATGCATCCACATCGCGCACGCGCACCATCGTGTGCAGATATTTCATTTCACATCCTCGGAAATCATTGCCATCACGCGTCCAGATACAAATCCGGCAGCAACGGCTGGGTTGGATCCACCGCATAGTGCGACAGGTCGGTGATGCCGGCCGCGTGCAGTACGTCATCATCAATCAGGAAATTGCCGGAAAAACCAGCGGCTTTGCGCGTCAATATCACGTGCGCGGCATCCCCCATGATTGCAGGCGAGCGCCCGTTGCCGGCATCCACACCGGGGATCATGTTCAGCGCATCGGTGGCAATCAAGGTGCGCGGCCACAGCGCATTGATCGCCACACCCTGCGCGCCAAACTCGGCTGCCAAGCCCAAGGTGACAAAGCTCATCCCCATTTTTGCAAGGGTGTAGCCGGTGTGCGGGCCCCACCATTTGGGGTCAAGCGTGGGCGGCGGGCACAAGGTGAGGATGTGCGGATTGGGCGCTTGCAACAGATGCGGCAAGCACGCCTGCGCGCAAAGAAAACTGCCACGGCTATTGACCTGCTGCATCAGATCAAAACGCTTCATCGGGGTATCCAGTGTGCCGCGCAAATAAATCGCGCTGGCGTTGTTGACGAGGATGTCGATGCCGCCAAACGTATCCAGCGTCGCCGCGACTGCGGCGCGCACCTGGTCTTCTTCACGAATATCGCATTTGAGTGCCAGCGCGCGGCCACCGGCATCCTCCACCGCCTGTGCGGCGCTATGGATCGTGCCCGGCAATTTGGGGTTGGCGACATCGGATTTGGCGGCAATTGCCACGTTTGCGCCATCACGCGCCGCGCGCAACGCAATCGCCAAACCGATCCCGCGGGAAGCCCCGGTGATGAACAGAGTCTTGCCAGCCAGCGTGCTCATGCCTGTGTCCTGTCTGAAATCAGCGTGGAAGTGTAAGCCCGCCGCCTATAATTCGCCGATGCACAGTGCCTGGTTCGACGCCACCCTCGCCTGGATCAGCGCCCACCCGCTGGCCGCGGGCGTGCTGGTGTTCTTGATCGCGTTTTGCGATGCCATCATCATCATCGGTGCGATTGTGCCTGCGCTACCGCTGATGATCGCGATTGGCGTGTTGATTGGCATGGGCGAATTATCCGGCCCGTATGCGGTCAGCTGCGCGGCGCTGGGTGCGTTCCTGGGCGATGGTTTGAGCTATTGGATAGGCCGCCGCTGGGGCGAATCGCTACGCGGGGTCTGGCCGTTCAGTCGCCACCCTGGCCTACTGGATCGCGGCGAAAATCTGTTCCGCCGCAATGCGTTCAAAAGTATTTTCATTGCCCGCTACGTGGGTGCGGTGCGTCCATTTGTGCCGGCCATTGCCGGCATGGCGAAGATGCCGCTGCTGCCCTATTTCAAAGCCAGTGGCCTAGCCTGTGTCTCGTGGGCGATCCTGTTCTTGCTGCCGGGCTGGGCCTTGGGCCAAGCTTACGATGCGGTGGCAGCGGTGGCCGACAAACTGCTGTTGGTGCTATTGGGTTTACTCGCGGCCCTGGCCTTGGCATGGGCCGTGGTGCTGTACACATGGCGCTGGTTTGCGCTGAATGCCGACAGCTTGCTGGCACGTACGTTGCGCTGGATTCACGCACATCCGCGTTTGCGCCGCCATGTGGGGGCCTTGATTGATCGCCGACGGCCGGAAACCGCTCCCTTGGTATTGCTCGCGCTTTGCCTGTTTGCGGTGGCATGGTTGTGGACGTGGTTCAGTGTTTCCCTGCTCGCCGAGGGCGGCCCACTGCGGTTGGACCACGAGGTGTATGCGCTGATGTTTTCACTGCGCAACCCGTTGGCAGACCGGGCCATGGCCACCTTGGCCGGCATTGGCAGCGCGCCGGTGCTGGGGTTGGCATCAGCCGCGGCACTGGCATGGCTGTTGTGGCGCAGGCGCTGGAAAGCAGCACTGCATTGGCTGGCCGCCATTGCCATTGGGCTGGGCCTGACTGAAGCCCTGGACGCGGTGATCGATATGCCACGCCCCCCCTTTGCTGCGGCAGGTTTTGGCTTCCCATCGGTGGCGGTCACCATGACCACGGTGGTGTTCGGTTTTTTTGCGGTATTGATCGCCCGCGAACTGCCGGGCCGGCAGCGGGTATGGCCATATTTGTTGACCGGCGTGGCCACCGCATTGGTGGGCTTTGCGCGCTTGTATCTGGGTGCGCACTGGTTGTCTGACATCATTGGCGGGGTGCTACTTGGCGCAGCGTGGGTGCTGGTGATCGGGATTGCCTACCGGCGTCACAGCGAGCGTTCGTACTGGATGCGCCCGCTCAGCTGGAGTTTTTATGGCGTATTCGTACTTGCCGCCTGTTGGTATGCACCACGCAGCGCACCGCACACACTGGCTCAGTTTGAACCCCCACCGCCCAGCGAAACGATCACCATGCGCAACTGGCAAGCGCAAGGCATGGCCAACGCCAGCGTGCGTTTTGATCTGGAAGTAGCCGGTGATTTGGCAACCCTGCAAGGAACGCTGCTCAAGCATGGCTGGCGCGCGCAGACCGCCGCCGATTGGGTCACGGCGCTGCGGCTACTGGATGACAGTACCCCCGCAGCCGAGCGCCCGGTGCTGCCGGTTGCCTTGAGCGCGCATCCAGAGCGCCTGTTGCTGCGCCGCACGAGCAGCGATCCTGCACGCATCGAAGTCTTGCGCGTGTGGCCTGCACCGGTGCGCCTGGCCGATGGCACGCCGCTATGGGTGGCCCGCTACGAACGGATGCAATTGCACCATCGATTGCGCCTGCTGTCATTGTGGACACCCGACCCGCCGGCACATGTGCTGCCGGAAGACCTGCAAGCCCTGCCTGATGCCGCGCCGCTACAGGTGCGGGTGCATCCGCGTTGACACATGAGAGGTGGCTTATGCGCGCGCTTGCATGCCCGCAAAAAACCGCCGCGGCGCACCATCAAACCCACCGTTGGACATGAACACCACATGGTCGCCACTGCACACCTGCGTGTGCAGTGCGGCCAATAACGCATCCACATCAGTGACCGCTTGTGCGTGACCGCGCACGGTGTTGATGACGTTGCTGGCATCCCAGGGCAATTCCGGACGCGCCAGAAAAATCACTGCATCGGCAATATCCAGCGAGGGTGCCAGCGCATCGGCGTGCGCACCCAGGCGCATCGAATTGCTGCGCGGCTCGATCGCCACCACGATGCGTGCATCGCCCACCTTGGCGCGCAACCCTGCCAGCGTGGTGTGAATCGCGGTGGGGTGATGGGCGAAGTCGTCGTACACGGTGATGCCCGCGTGTTGCCCGATCACTTCCATGCGCCGTTTGACGCTATGAAACCGTGCAAGCGAAGGGATAACCTGCGCCAGCGCCACGCCCTGCGCGGCACACGCAGCCAACGCGGCCAACCCATTCAACACATTGTGGTCGCCCAGCAGTGACCACTCGACCACACCACATTCCTGGCCCGCACGCAGTACCGCAAACCTGCTGCCATCGTCGCGCAATTTACGCGCACTCCATTCGAAGTTCTCATCGAAGCCAAAACGCTCCACCGGCGTCCAGCAGCCCATCGCCAAGACTTCGGCCAACTGCGCATCGTGACCATTGACGATCAGCCGCCCACGCTGTGGCACGGTGCGCACCAGATGATGAAATTGACGCTGGATCGCGGCCACATCCGGGAAAATATCGGCGTGGTCGTATTCCAGATTATTGAGGATGGCCACCAGCGGGCGGTAGTGCACGAATTTGCTGCGTTTGTCGAAAAACGCAGTGTCGTATTCGTCGGCCTCCACCACGAATTCACGCCCAGTCCCCAAGCGCGCCGACACGCCAAAATCTTCCGCCACGCCACCAATCAAAAAGCCCGGATCGCGCCTTGCCGCATCCAGCAAAAAACTCAAGATCGTGGTGGTGGTGGTCTTGCCGTGGGTGCCGGCCACCGCCAACACATCGCGGCCCGGCAACACCTGTTCGGATAACCACTGCGCACCGGAGGTGTAGCGCATGCCGGCATCCAGCACATGTTCAACCGCTGCATTGCCGCGCGACAGCGCGTTGCCAATGATGACCGCAGCGCAATCGGCGCTGATGTTTTGCGGCTGATAGCCCTGCTGCAATGTGATGCCCAACTGCTCCAGCTGGGTGGACATTGGCGGGTAGATATTTTGGTCGCTGCCTTCCACCGCGTGGCCAAGTTCACGCGCCAACGCGGCCACGCCGCCCATGAAGGTGCCGGCGATGCCGAGGATATGGAGTTTCACAAGTTGTTCCTGAGTCGATCCCAACGGAATTCAGAGGTGAATCGGTGCAAGGCAACCCTCGCAACAACGCGTGTATCGGGGAGTGCGCTTGCGCCAGCGAGTGTGTTGCGAGGCAAGCCTCACACCGACTCGCCACCCACCCCGCACTACTCAGCCAACCTCATGCCCGCGTTGGATAGCTTCCACAATCCGGGTGAACACCTCGTCCAGCGTACCCACCCCATCCACCACGGTGAGCTGGCCATGCTGGCGATAAAAATCCACCACCGGTGCGGTTTTTTCGTCATAGACATTCAAGCGATGCCGTACCGATTCGGGGCTATCGTCAGAACGACCTTCGGCCTTGGCGCGGCCAGCCAGACGCGCGATGATCTGCTCGTTATCCACCACCAATTGCACAGCGGCATCAAACTTTTGACCAAGACCTGCCAGCAAGGCATCCAGCGCCGCGGCCTGCTCAAGATTGCGCGGATAGCCATCAAGGATAAAGCCGGCCCTGGTGTCCTCGCGTGAGAGGCGGTCTTTCAGCATCCCCAGCAGGATGTCATCGCTGACCAAATCGCCACGCGCCATCACTTCCTTGGCTTGCAGGCCCAACGGGGTGCCCGCGGCCACTTCGGCGCGCAACAAATCGCCGGTGGAAATATGCGGCACCTGCAGGTGCTCCTTCAGTCGCGTTGCCTGGGTGCCCTTGCCGGATCCGGGTGCCCCCAACAGAACCAATCGCATCGAATCGCTCCAAAATGTCTCGTGAATTGTCTTGTCATACGGCGCTAGACTGCATTTTGCGCCAACCCCGGCCAGCTTACTGCATTTGACACCTGTTGCTGGTGCCAGTGCCAAGGAACCTTCATGCCCGCAGGCAATTTGCTGTATGCCCAAAGCGGCGGCGTCACCGCCGTCATCAACGCCACCGCCTCCGCCGTACTGCACACGGCGCGCACCAGGAAAGTACGCGTATTGGCCGCGCGCAACGGCATCCTGGGTGCGCTGCGCGAGGAATTGTTCGACACATCCGCCTTGACCAGCGCCGAGATCAAAGGCCTGGCGCACACGCCGGGTGGCACATTCGGCAGTTGCCGCTTGAAACTGAAATCGCTGACCGAAGACCGTGCCAAGTACGCGCGCCTGCTGGACGTTTTCAAAGCGCACGATATCCGCTGGTTCTTGTACAACGGCGGTAATGATTCGGCCGATACCGCACTGAAAGTCTCGCAACTGGCCGCCGAATTTGACTACCCACTGACCTGCGTGGGCGTGCCCAAGACCGTGGACAACGATTTGGCCGTCACCGATTGCTGCCCGGGATTTGGCTCAGCTGCCAAATACACCGCTGTGTCGGTGCGCGAATGCGCGCTGGATGTGGCGGCGATGGCGGAAACCTCAACCAAGGTGTTTGTGTATGAAGCCATGGGTCGCCACGCCGGTTGGCTGGCGGCAGCGGCAGGCCTGGCAGGCACTGGCAAAGACGATGCCCCGCATCTGATTCTGTTCCCCGAGCGCGTGTTTGATGAAGCCGATTTCATGGCGAAGGTGGCCGCCATCGTCAAACGCGTGGGCTATTGCGTGGTGGTGGCCAGCGAGGGTATCCGCACCGCCGATGGCCGTTTCGTGGCCGATGCCGGCGGCGGCAAGGACAGTTTCGGGCATACCCAATTGGGCGGCGTGGCCTCGCATTTGGCCGGCCGGGTGAAAGACGTGCTGGGCCACAAGGTGCACTGGGCGCTACCCGACTACCTGCAGCGCTCGGCGCGGCATCTGGCCAGCAAGACCGATCTGGAACAGGCGATGGCGGTAGGCCGGGCGGCAGTGGAGTGCGCCCTGAACGGGCAAAACGCGGTGATGCCGGTGATCGTGCGCGATGCCGATGCGCCGTACCACTGGCATATCGACATCGCCCCACTGTCACGCATTGCCAATCATGAAAAAACCATGCCCAAGGGTTTTATTCGCAAGGACGGCTATGGCATCACCACCGCTGCCCGTCACTACCTATTGCCACTGATCGAAGGGGAAGCCTATCCCCCGTATGTCCGGGATGGACTACCCAATTACGTTGTCCCCAAGATGACGCTGGTACGTCGCCGCTTGCCCGCCTGGAACGGCTGAGGCGAAGCTGGCATACACTGCGCCCAACTCGAATCCCCAAACTCTCGCTTCAGGACACCTCCATGATCAAGACCGCAATTGCGCTCTCCTCGTTGGCCCTGGCACTGGCAGTTGCCAGTACGCCGGCCCAAGCCCAGTTCAGCAAGAAAAAAAATGACCCGCAAGGTGCGGCTGCGGGTGCCAATTCGCAAGGCGCCGGCCTCAATCTTGAGCATTGTGATCAATCGATGGGCACGATTGCAGTGGTGGAAGAACAGGACGGTGACTGGTACCGCTACCTGACCTCGGATTTGCGTTTGCCGTCCACCATTCCAGTGATCCGCATGTTGATCCAGCAATCCAACTGCTTTGTGGTGGTGGAACGCGGCCGTGCCATGAAGAACATGATGCAGGAACGTGCGCTGATGGATAGCGGCGAACTGCGCGAAGGCAGCAACTTCGGCAAAGGCCAGATGGTGGCAGCCGACTACACCATGAACCCCAGCATCAATTTCTCGCAAAGCAATGCCGGCGGCATTGGCGGCGTCATTGGCTCGTTTGGTGGCAAGTGGGGCGCCGTGGGTGCGATTGCCGGCAGCCTGAAGTTCAAGAAAGCGGAAACCATGCTGACCATGATCGACAACCGCTCCGGCGTACAGATCGGTGTGGCGCAGGGGAATGCCACCAAGACCGATTTCGGCTTGGGCTTCCTCGGCGGCGGCGGTTCTGGTTTCGGCGGGCTGGGCGGCTACACCAACACTCCCGAAGGCAAGGCATTGGCGGCTGCGTTCGCCAATGCCTACAACAACTTGGTGCGCGCGATGCGCGACTACCGGCCGCAAGAAGTGGAAGGCGGGCTGGGCAAGGGCGGCAAGCTCAAAGTCGGTGACTAAGCCCACCGATTGCAGTGATGACGCAAACGCCCGGTATTGCCGGGCGCTTGCGTTGGCAGCCACGCACGCACATGCGATGCTGCGCGGATGCCCGTCTTGCAAGTCAAAGCCAAACCCAATTCCCGCGTCTGTGCACTGACGTTGCAGGAGGACGGTACGTGGCTGGCACACCTCAAATCCGCACCGATCGATGGCAAGGCCAATGCCGAACTTATCGGGTTGATCGCCAAACAGTTCGGCTGCCGCAAAGCCGATGTGCAGATCAAATTGGGTGCGGGTGGGCGCATCAAGTTGGTGACCGTGCCTGACTGAACTCGACCTCAGTCGCAGCCGCGTCCTTCCACGCCCAGCGCCACCGCAAACTGCGGCACCGCCCCCAGCTGGCCCTGTGCTGCGGCATCCAAACCGTCCTTGAGATAGACCCGCACCCGCCCTTGCGCATCGAGTTTAGGGGTGGCGCTGGCAGCGTCCTTGCGCCAGATCCGGATGACCGCAGATTGGCCGCTGCAACTGGCATTGGGGACACGCAATACATCATTCAAAATCCAGCCATTGGCTGCCGATGCCTGCGCTTTGCGCGCATCCAGCAACCGCGCGCGGGCCTGACAGCGTGTGCTGGTCCGCACTTGGGTAAGTGCGTAAGGTGACGCTTCCTTGGCCTTGGTGAACCGTCCTTCCAGGCGGGTACACGCCTCGGGGATGGTGCGCAGCGTGTGCAGCACACCCGGTACCTGCGCGGGGATCGGCCCGCGCTGGATTTCCGGACTTTGCGCCGCAGCGGCTGCCATCGCCAAGGCAAGTAACAGGCCAGCCAGAAACATGTGCAGTCGCAGCATCGAACACTCCGTTTTCATCACCATGCAGGCAGATTCGCACGTCCAAGCTGAATCCTGCGTGCGGCGCTCCAATTCCCGCCGAGGTATGCGATAGTCAGGCGTCGCCTACCATTTGGAGTAGGCACATCAACCTGCCGTTTTCCATTTCGAACACCCGGGGAGGGGATTCATGCTGGAGCAATATGGTTTGGTACTGGCGCTGGTCTGCGCCGTCGTTGCAATTATCTATGGCCTATGGGCCGCCGCGTGGATCAACAAGCAACCTGCAGGCAATGAACGCATGCAGGAAATTGCCGGGGCCATCCAGGAAGGCGCGCGTGCCTATCTCAATCGCCAGTACTCCACCATTGCCATCGCGGGGGTGGTGCTGCTGGTGTTGATCGGTGTGTTTTTGAATATCCATACCGCAATTGGCTTTGCCATTGGTGCGGTGCTCTCAGGCGCGGCCGGCTATATCGGCATGAACGTCTCGGTGCGCGCCAACGTGCGCACGGCGGAGGCTGCGCGCAAGGGCATGAGTGCTGCGATGGATGTGGCGTTCCGTGGTGGCGCGATCACCGGCATGCTGGTGGTGGGGCTGGGCCTGCTGGGTGTGGCCGGGTACTACTTCGTGCTGGGCAAACTGGGCCTGCCGCAGGAAAAAGTGCTGCACGCACTGGTCGGACTTGCGTTCGGCAGCTCGCTGATCTCGATCTTCGCGCGCCTGGGTGGCGGCATCTTCACCAAGGGTGCCGACGTCGGCGCCGATCTGGTGGGCAAGGTCGAAGCCGGCATCCCCGAGGATGACCCGCGCAACCCGGCGGTGATCGCCGACAACGTCGGCGACAACGTCGGCGACTGCGC
>NZ_CALMPC010000010.1:0-1177 GCF_937872235.1 uncultured Thermomonas sp. | reverse complement strand
ATTGGCTGCAACCTTTCGGAGCTTCGATGGACACCCCCGTTTCCAGTACCAGCCGCCTGCATGGCGTATTCCAACATCTGCGCGAAGAGCTGACCGCTGAAATCGTGGGGCAAGCGGCCCTGATCGAACGTCTGCTGATCGCCTTGTTGGCCGATGGCCACCTGCTGGTGGAAGGCGCGCCGGGGTTGGCTAAAACCTCGGCCATTCGCGCGCTGGCATCCCGGCTGGATGCGGATTTTGCGCGGGTGCAATTCACACCTGACCTGTTGCCGGCCGATCTGACCGGCACTGAGGTGTGGCGGCCGCAGGAGGGGCAATTCCAGTTTCAGTCGGGGCCGATTTTTCATTCCATTTTATTGGCCGATGAGATCAACCGTGCACCGGCCAAGGTGCAGTCGGCCCTGCTGGAAGCGATGGGCGAGCGGCAGGTCACGGTGGGGCGGCAGACCTATCCACTGCCACCCTTGTTCATGGTGATGGCCACGCAAAACCCGATTGAGCAAGAAGGCACGTTTCCGCTGCCCGAAGCGCAGTTGGATCGCTTTTTGATGTATGTGCGGATTGGCTACCCGCAAGCCGATGCCGAAGCCGAAATCCTGCGGTTGGCGCGCGCGCGTGCACGTGATGCACTGCAAGTGCAGTCGCATTCTGGCTTGCGCATTAGCCAGGCGGATGTATTTGCGGCGCGTCAGGCGGTGCTGGATTTGCACATGGCCCCGGCGCTGGAGCGCTATCTGATCGAGCTGGTACTGGCCTCGCGTGACCCCGCCCGCTACGACCCGGCATTGGCGCGGCGCATCGCTTGGGGTGCCAGCCCGCGCGGCTCGATCGCGCTGGAGCGTTGTGCGCGTGCGCGTGCATGGCTGGGTGGCCGCGAGTTTGTCACCCCGGAAGACGTGCGTGCGGTGGCCGTGGATGTGTTGCGGCACCGTGTGCTGCCCAGCTTTGAAGCCACCGCCGAAGGTTGGGATGGCGAACAACTGGTGGGCGAATTATTGCGGCGGGTGCCGCTGCCTTGAGTTGGCATCACCATGGATAACGGCGTGGTTCCCGCACTTGCCGAGCTGATCGCCTTGCGTGCGCAGGTGTTGGGCCGACGCGCGGCGCGGCGCGGCAGTCATGGTGTTCACGGGCATGCGTTGTCCAATCAGCGCGGGCGCGGCATGGAGTACGCCGA
>NZ_CALMPC010000009.1:0-9645 GCF_937872235.1 uncultured Thermomonas sp. | reverse complement strand
GCCAGGTCACCGGTGACGTTGAGGGAGGTACGGCACATGTCGAGGAAGGTGTTGACGCCGATGATGATGCCGATGCCGGCAGGATCAATTCCGATGATGCCGCAGATCATCGCGATCACCGGCAGCGAACCCGACGGAATACCGGCGGTGCCGATACCCCCGAGAATGCACAGCACCAGCACCATCAACTGCTGGGTCAGTGGCAGGTGCAGGCCATACACCTGCGCCAAAAACAGCACGGTGATGCCTTCGAACAAGGCGGTGCCATGGTGGTTGGCAGATGCGCCCACGGTCAGCACGAAGCGGCTGACTTTGCGCGGCAGCTTGAGGTTGTCTTCGGCCACCCGCAGGGTCACCGGCAAGGTGGCGGTGGACGATGCGGTAGCAAACGCGGTGAGGGTGGCTTCCTGGGTTTCACGGAAAAACACCCGTGGCGACATCCCGCCCATCAGTTTGACCCACAGCGGGATCACCACAAAGCCGTGGATGGCCAGCGCCAGCAGCACGGTCACCACAAACCAGATCAGGCTGCGAATGACATCAAAGCCCAACTGGAAGGTCAGGTTGAACATGAAGCAAGCCACCGCATACGGGGCCAAGCGAATGAACAACCCAATCAGGTGCATGCTGATTTCGAACAGGCCGTGCAGCGCGCCCTTGAAGGCATGCGTGCCGGGCGTGGGCTTCATCACCAAGCCGATACCAATCATCAGCGCAAAAAAGACGATGCCGAGTTTTTGTTTGTCGTCGGCCATCGCGCCCACGATGTTGTGCGGCACGATGTTGACCAGCAGGTCCATCAGGCGCAGCTCGTTGCCCTTGCTGACAATTTCGCCGGCCTTCAGCACATTGCCGCTCATGGTTTTTTGCACCAGCGCCGGATCCATGTGCAGACCCGGTTGCAGCAAATTGACGCAGAGCAGGCCAATCCCCACCGCCGCGGCCGTCACCACAGCGGTGTAGATCAACGTCTTCCAACCCAACCGGCCCAATGCAGCGATATCGCCCAATTCGGCCACACCCAGCACCAGCGCCGAAAAAATCAGCGGCACTACCAGCATGAACAACAAATTGAGAAAGATTTGCCCGAACGGTTTGGTGACGTAGTCAATCAGCCCGTGGATCCACTGCGCATCCAACGCCAGCGCGTGCCCCGCCAGACCCAACGCGGTGCCCAGCACGAAACCAATCAGCACTTTGTAATGCAGCGGCATGCCCTTGGCAGGCGTGGAAGGCGCGGTGACTGTGGTGTGCATGCGGGACTCGAATGACAAAATCAATGCCGCAGCTTAACAAAGGTTTGGCGCTATTCCGGATAGAGCGGCGGCAGGAGGGATTTGGCTTGCTGGCTCGTCCTGCGCCAGTGTGCACCCGCAGAAAAAGCCTTCCGCAGCGCTTGCAACGCCGCCCCCGCATCCCCGCCGCCCCAACGCGCCTGCTGCAGCTGCCGCACTGCGCTGACTTGCACAGGGTCTGCCAACTTCGTACAAACACCCTCAAGAGCATCGGTGGCCAACCCTGCCTGCTGCACCAACGCTTGCCCGATGTCCTGCAACACGCCATCGCGCAATGCCTGTTGCAGCGAAGCCACTGGCCGAGATGCCACCGGGACATCGGCGTGTGCGGCAGACCTTGCGCGGTGTCTGCGATAACCGGCCATCCCCCCCCATCCTGTGCTGACAATCAATATCAACAGCAGCAAAAGCCAAGCGTTGCGCGGCGAGATCCACGCATCCTGCATCCGGGCGGCAGGCGCAGACTGTTGCGGGAGCGTGGACTGCACGGCTTCCACCGGCGCTACGGATTGCGGACGCGTTGCCGAAGCCACTCCAGCGGCCACTTGCAACGACAACGGCGGCAGTTCGGCGATCCGCGCAGTGTGTTGCTCGGCATCCCACCAAGCCACTTTCGGCCCTGCCAACACCACTGCACCGGCTTGATTGGGGACCAGTGAAAACTTGCGGTGCAACGTCGTGCGCGGCCTGCCGTTGAAAAGCTGATCCTCCACCTGCGGTGGATCAGCAAATACCGAAACCGCCGCCGTTGCCGGAATCTCGATGGTGGGCATTTGCGCAGCGGTAGCACCATCGGCGACAGCTTCAATCTGCACCGTGGTTGCCTGGCCCACTCGTGCGCTGGCCGGCTGATTGAGATAACGCAACGTCAGTGCGTGCAATGGCAGCCATGGCTGCGCGGCATTGACCGGAATGGGTTGTACCTGCAAGGTTTGCCCGGAAGACGCAGCCGATAACGGATGACGTGCCTCATCAAACAGTTGATCGACGAAGCCGCCACCCGCCAAACCATTGAAACGCGCACCCGACAAGCGCAACGGGCCGCTACGTTCGGGGATCAATAAGTAGTGGCGCTCCACCACGTGATAGCGGCGCCCGCCAATGTCACGCTCATAGGTAGCGTCCTCCCCCACTTGCTGCAGGCCGGCCGTGTCTGGGGTATCCAAATCCAATTGCCCAGACAGCAACGGCACCGCGTAATTCAAGCGCACGGTCACCCCTACCGCCTGCTGCACATAAGGCTGGCTGGCATCCACCTGGGTTTCCACAAATACATCACTATGCGCGCTGGCCTGTTGCACCGAGGGCGGCTGCACCAGCAATCGCAACGGTGCAGTCACCGCGTTGCCCACACGCAGTGCAGGCAGCGTCAATACCCCCGGGCCGCGCGGACGTAACCCAATCGAAAACACGGTCGTTGCACTGGCGCGACCGTTCACCAAGGCATAGCTTCGACGCACGCTTTGCCCGCCAATCTCGAACTGGCGTTGCAGTGGTGCATAGTCGATCTGCTGCACCCCTTGGTCGGTCTCGATGGTCAGTACAACGGTTTCACCAAAGGAAATGGTGGTGCGATCCAGTACCGCCCGCGTCTGCGCGAAGGCCGACGTCGCCCACAGCAACATCAGCAGCAACATACCCAGGCACGCACGCTTCATGGCCCGTCACCACGCCGACGCCGGGCTTCCAATTGGAAGCGTGCGCGCAGCAGTGCACCGGGGTCGTCCGGCACGCGCTGCAACGTCGCTTGGTCTGCCAGCCGCTGCTCACGCTGTGCAGAGGTTTCTGGTGGCTGGCCGACCCGCAGCTTGCGGGGCAGCTTGGCAGCGGCATCCCGCTGCGGGTTCTGCGTATCGCGCAACGCTTGCTGCATGCGCTGTTGCTGCGCGGTATTGGCTTGCTGCTGCGCTTGTGCATCCTGCGGTTGTGGTGATCGCTGTGTATTGGATTGATGCCTCGATGGAGCATTCTGCTGCGAAGCGTTTTGCTGCGAAGCATTCTGCCGGGACCCATCCTGCTTAGGTGACTGCGGTTGGCCCTGCGCTACATTTTGATTCTGCGCTTGCTGCTGTTGCGTATTACCTTGTTGGCTGTCTTGTGGCTTGTTTTGCGAATTGGCTTGCTGCGCACCTTGCGAGCGCGGCGACTGCTTGCCGTCCTGTGATCGACTTTTCTGTTGTTGCTGCTCACGTTTGGCCTGCTCCACAACGCGCTTGTTGAACTGCGCATCGGCCATGTATGGTTGTTGTTGCAACGCGCGGTTGTAAGCGGCAATGGCGTCGTCATACCGCCCGGCGCGGGCCAGTGCATTGCCCAGGTTGTATTGCGCATCGGCGCTGGGTAACGTCGATAGCGTGGCAATCGCTTGTGCGTAGTCGTTTTTGTCATAAGCGGCGATACCTTGCAGCATCCGCGCATGGGCCATCTGATCGGCGCGCTGCCACAGTGATCCTTTTCCCAGCACGTCGGTTTGCGCGTATGCGGGCGTGGATAGCAGCGGCAAATACACGCCGCACGCCAGTAGCAGCACGAGAATGCCACCACGACGAAACAAAGGCAGACACAACAGCAACACGATCGGCAACAACCAGTAACCATCATCCCGCCAACTGGCAACCGTGCTGCCCTGTGCCGTTGCCAGCGCCTTGCCGGTCGCTGTTAATACGCCCAAGCTGCGCAGATCGGCATCATCCGTAGTCAATCGCACATACTCGCCGCCACCTCGGCTGGCCAAGGCGCGCAAGGAGTCGGCATCCAGACGCGCACGCTGCAAACCGTTGCCTGATTGGAACACGCCGCCTTGCGCACTGCCCAAGCCCAATACGGACACCCGATAGCCGGCTGTTCGCGCCAGCGACGCAGCGTTGAGGTCGTCGGGTCTGGCGTGATCGGTGAGCAATAAAATATCGCCGCGACTGAAGCCGGCTTGCTGCAGGAGTTGCTGCGACCAGCGGATGGCTCGATCCGGCCGCTGCCCATCCTCCGGCATCACATCCGGTGATAGCGCATCCAGAAACAGGGCAAGGTTCGCGGCATCTGATGTCAGCGGTGCAACGGTGTAGGCATCCTCGGCAAACACGACCAAGGCCACCTGGCCGCCCGCGCGCGCGCGCAACAAATTCGCGATTTTGGTGCGTGCCTGCGCCAGCCGATTCGGCGGCAAATCTGTCGCCATGCTGGCGCTGGAAAGATCCAGCGCAATCACCAAAGGCATGCGTGCCTGCCACAACGGCCGCACGTCCTTGCGCAGGCTGGGCCCCGCCAGTGCCAGCATCGCCAGCACCAGCGCACATACCCCCCAGCGGCCATGCCACGCATTTTTCGATGACGGGTGATCTGCTTCCAACAGGTGCGGCAACAAATGCGCATCCACAGCATCGCGCCACACATTGTTTTGCCGCATGCGTGATCGTTGCCACCATAGCAAGGCCGGTACGCACAACAGCACCAGCAACCACCACGGCCGCAGGAAATGTAGCTGCGCCAGTGTGCTGAGCCATCCACTCATGCTGTCCGCCTTGGCCACAACACTGCCAGCAAACCAAGCACCAGAGCCGCACTCAACGGAGCCGGATAGCGTTCGATCAAGGGCCGCACAGCTTGGCCTTGCCGCTGCACCGGCTCGAGCTTGTCGATTTCCTGGTAGATACCGACCAACTGTCCGGTATCGCGGGCACGAAAGAACTTGCCACCAGTCACCTTGGCGATACGTGCCAAGCCTGCTTCATCTACGTCATCACCGCCCCCAAGCGGCAACTGAAACCCCAGTAGCGACACCGCAGCACCATCACCGCCAAAGGCAATGGCATGGATCCGTACACCTGCCTGTTTTGCGATCTGCGCCGCTTTTTGCGGATCCAATGTCCCGGCAGTATTGACGCCGTCGGTAAGTAAAATCAGCACTTTTTCTGGATTCGGTTGTTGTTGCAAACGCTTGGTGGCAAGCGCAATGGCATCGCCCATTGCAGTGGATCTTCCCGCCAAGCCCACCACCATTGTCTGTAGTTGCTGACGCACACTGGCGCGATCTTGCGTCAGCGGGGTGAGTGCAAACGCACGATCTCCGAACACGATCAGGCCGATGCGGTCACCGTCGCGTCGATCCAGAAAATCCGACACCACGGCCTTGATCGCCGTCAGCCGATCCACGGCACGCCCGCCCAGCGCCATGTCCTCCTCGCCCATGCTGCCCGACAGATCGACCGCCAACATCATCTCGCGCCCGGCCTGTGGCGGTGCCACCGCTGGGCCCAATTGCTGTGGCCTTGCGACGGCCACACACACAAGGCACCACGCCAGCCAAGCCAGCCATGGAAACTTGTGCGGGCTGACTAGACCGCGGTTGCCCGCAGCCACCTGCTGCAACCTGTTTGCCCACGGCACCTGCAATGCCGGCTGCTGATCCCCGATGATCGGCGGCAACAAGCGCACCAGCCATGGCAACAGGCACAACAGCAAACACCACGGCCATGCAAATCCGTCAAAGGCAAGCCAGGCTGGTAACAGACTCATATGCCACGCATCCACAGCACATAGCGCTGCCGCGCATGTTGGCGCAAGGCATCCACGGCGTGCACCTCAACTTGCGGCCGAAATGCACCCTCCAATAACGTGGCGCCGATGTCTGAAGTACCTTGATTTGATGTAAATACCGGGTGCGGCAAGCCAGCATCGAGAAATTGCAGCCAAGCAAGCCCCGCCAATCGATCCGCCAACGGATCAACACTGCGCGCTGCGCGCCGCAGTAATTCCGACATCGCGGCCACCTGTGCCGCCGGTGTGATCGCCTGCGCTAATGCATGATCGAAATAATGCATTAGCGCGTTAGTGCGTTTCCGCTTTCCATGCAGCCAGCAGACGACTCCACCCGCCAGTAACACCACCACCAGCAGCACCAGCCACCAACCCGGTGCCGGTGGCCACCACGCGGGTGAAAGCCCAGGATGCATCGCCTTGAGTGGCAGTGCTGGCAGCGCGGGAACCGAGGCCGGCGTCATCGCCGCTGCCCCGCAGGTGCGCGCTGCAGCAGCGACAACCAGACATCACTCGCATCCTCGCTGGACACTCGCATCACACGGGCACCCTGCGCTTGCAACTTGGCGACTGTCTGCTCAACGGGGTCTGCAAATACATGTTTCCAACGCTGCCGAACAGCGGCACTGTCCAAATCCAGCGCAATACGCGCAGCATTGCGAGTGCGAAACGGCAATCGTGCAACCGGTGGCCGGCATTCCAACGGATCGGTCAACACCACCACCAGCAATTCATGATGTTGCGCCAAGGCAGGCCATAGTGCGTCGGGAACGGATGGCAGGCTGGCAGGATCGGCCAACACCAGCAATCGCGAGCCAGGCCGCAGCAAGCGCTGCGCCTGCTTCAGTGCCTGCACCAAGCCGAGATCATCCGTTGGCGGATGGGCATACCAGCGCACCAATGCATCCAACACCCGCAGCGCTCCACGTGAACCAGAGGCTGGTGCAACGGGAGCCTCTTTTGAAGTGCCGCGCAAAGCAGCAATACGATCACCGTCTGCAGCCGCCAACCATGCTGCCAGCGCACCCGCACGGGCGGCCTGCACCGATTTGAAGCGCACGCGTGTACCGAAATACAGCGCCGGCGCGGTATCGGCCACCAGTAAAGTCAGCCGTTCTCGCTCGGCTTGATACAGCTTGGTATGCGGCTTTCCACTACGTGCGGTCAGCCGCCAATCGATATGCCGGGCGTCGTCACCCATCGCATATTCCCGCGACTCGGCGTACTCCATCCCGCGCCCACGAAGATTTGATTGCGCGTGGCCCTGCACACCTGAACTTCCGCGCCGCGCCACCCGCCGCCCCGCAACCTGCGTGCGCAGGGCGATGAGCTCGGCGAGTGTCGGAATGATGCCTTCATGCATAACGATGCCAACTCACGGCAACGGCACCAGCCGCACTAGCTCGTTCACCAAGCGCTCGCCATCCCAACCCTCGGCGGTTGCCTCGAAACTAGGCAGCACACGATGGCGCAAGACATCGACCGCAACCGCACGCACATCCTCGGGTGTCACAAAATCACGCCCGGCCAGCCATGCACGGGCACGCGCACAGCGCTCGAGTGCAATCGACCCACGTGGACTGGCACCCCACGCAATACGTCTTGCCAAGCCAGCGTCATACCGCGCAGGATCACGCGAAGCCAACACCAGCTCGATCAGGTAACGCTCCAATGTCGGCGCCATGTGCAGATCAAGCACCGCCCGACGTGCGGCAAACACATCTCCCTGTGAAATACGAACCGTAGTACGCGGTTGTGGCTGCATCGCTTCGCGTGCGCGCTCGCGTGCCAAGCGCAGGATTTCGGTTTCCGCTTCCACCTGCGGGTAGCCGATACGCACGTGCATCAGGAAGCGATCCAACTGCGCCTCGGGTAATGGAAACGTACCCTCTTGCTCAATTGGATTTTGCGTTGCCATCACCATGAACAACGCTGGCAACGGATAAGTTTGCCTACCCACTGTGACCTGGCGCTCGCCCATCGCCTCCAGCAAGGCAGACTGTACCTTGGCTGGTGCGCGGTTGATCTCATCCGCGAGCAGAATTGAATGAAAAATCGGGCCTGACTGGAACTCGAATTGCCCCTGCTGCGGTCGCCACACTTCGGTTCCGGTCAGGTCAGCAGGTAGCAAATCGGGGGTAAATTGCACGCGCGCAAAGTCAGCATCCAAGCGTGCCGCCAAGGCCCGCACTGCACTGGTCTTAGCCAAGCCGGGTGCGCCCTCCACCAATAGATGGCCGTCGGCCAGCAAGGCAATCATCAAGCGCTCGATCAGCATGGCCTGCCCGACGATTTCTCCGGCCAGTTCCTCGCCAAGCCGACGAAAGGTGTGGTGCAAATGACTGCTAACGGTTGCCTGACTCTCCATCGTCACTCCTGATTGCTCTGCAGCGGGTTCGACCACGACACGCCAAAATGGTTCGCTCACCGGTTTGCGGTGGCCCGAAACGACAACGGGAGCCTTGCGGCTCCCGTTGCACAACTGGGGCGATTGCCCGCAATCAACGCTGACTGACGCGCATCACCTTCGGGGTCACGAACACCAGCAATTCAGCCTTGCTCTTGCTGCGATTCTTGTTACGGAACAGATTCCCGAGCACCGGGATATCGCCCAAGAAAGGCACCTTGGACAGCTCGGTGGTGTCACTGAACTCATACACCCCGCCGATCACCACGGTTTGGCCATCTTCCACCAGCACCGCCGTATTCACTTCGCGCTTGGCAATCTGAGGCACTGAACCGAAGCTGCCCAAGCTGACCATGCCATCCAGCTCATCTTTCTTCACTCCCATATTCAGGAACACGCGACCATCATTGGTGATGGTGGGCGTGACCTTCAATTCCAGCAGTGCTTCCTTGAATTGTACCGTTGGCACATTGCCACCCTGACCACCAGATACAGTCAGGTAGCCGATTTCCTTGCCTTGGCGGATCACCGCTTCCTTCTGGTTGCTGGTCACGATACGCGGGTTGGAAATGACTTCACCACGGCCTTGAGTCTGAATTGCGGACAGCTCGACGTCCAATAAATACCCGGCATTGAGAATAGACAAGGCCAATGAGCCCGGACTTGTCCCACTAAGCACAGCCGGCAAATTGGTCATCAAGCCACGGGTAATAGTGTTGGTCAGGAACTTGGCAGTCTCCAGCGTAGGCTGTGTCGGTGGGGTTGGTGCTGCCGTAGTGGGATCACCCTTTGCTTGCCATGCTGCCAAATTATTCTGGTACGCCTTTGTATCCGACTGATACTGGTTCAATATCTTGCTATTTGCAGCATTGACACGTGCAATTTCATTGCGATTTGCCAGATCGGTACTGACAATTGATTGATTATTCGTGGTGTTTGTTTCCAAATTCCCACTGAAATAGGCATTATCACGATTGCCACTGATACCAAATCGCGCACCCAGCTCGCGCGCCACATTTTCGTTGGCGATCACGATGCGGGCTTCAATCACTACCTGATCAACCGGCTTGTCGAGTTCCTGCACCAACTTCTTGATGGCATCTACTTTCTTTGCGATATCCACGACCAGCAACGTATTGGTCCGCTTGTCGTAACTCAAGCTGCCACGGCTGGACAAGAAACCACGATCTTGTGAATTTTGCCCACCTTGACTACCGCCACCACCACCGCCGCCACCGCCGCCTTGGTTGCCCTTGCTCTCTTCGGTCAGCAATTTGGCGATATCTTCCGCGCTGGCATAATTCACCGGGATGTATTCGGTCACTTTTTCCGAACGCTCTTCCAGGTTGATGCGCGCATCTTCCTTGGCCTGTTCGAAATCGGCGATTTCCTTCTGCGGGGCCACCCACA
>NZ_CALMPC010000008.1:0-29263 GCF_937872235.1 uncultured Thermomonas sp. | reverse complement strand
GCCGACGGCTGGGGCCTGAACGGCTCGGTGGCCGTACATCCGAATTTCCATCTGTTCGCTGACTATTCCAACCAGAAGATCAAGCACACCAGCGTTGATTTCGACCAGTGGCGCGTGGGTGGCGGCTACAACACGCAGATTGGCAAGAACACCGACTTCGTGGCCAATGTGGCCTATGAGAAGCTGGACGCCGGCGCTGGCATCACGGCCGATGGCTACAGCATCGAAGGCGGTGTGCGCAGTGCGTTGACGCCAAACATCGAAGGCTACGCCATGCTCGGGTATATGGATGGCAACCACGTCAAAGGCGAGGCCTATGGCCGCTTGGGCGCCACTGCCAAATTCAACCAGAACTGGGGCGTCAATGCCGACGTGCGCGTCGTCAACGGCGGCGATACCCAGTGGTTCGTGGGCCCGCGCTTCAGCTGGTAAACCGGGCAACACCGTGCAACACCCGAACGCCCGGCAATGCCGGGCGTTTTCAGTTGGCTTGCCTGGGTGTGCTCAAACGCAGACGCTCAACCGAACAAGTCCTGCGGGTACTCGGCTTTCTGTTCGCGCGCCATCAATCGCGCCAATCCTTCTGCGGGAGTCACACTTCCATGCAGGACGTCGCGCACGCCCTCTGCAATCGGCAGTTCGATACCGTGCAGGGTGGCCAGCCGCATCACTTCATCGGCGGTTTGGATCGATTCCACTACTTGACCAATTTCGCGCACCGCATCCTCGATCGAGGAGCCGCGCCCCAGCGCCAAGCCCAGCCGACGGTTGCGTGACAAATCGCCGGTACTGGTCAGCACCAAGTCACCCAAGCCGGCCAAGCCCATCAGGGTTTCCGGACGGCCGCCCAGGGCGATATTCAGCCGCAGCATTTCATTCAGGCCACGGGTAATCAGCCCGGCGCGGGCGTTCAACCCCAGCCCCATGCCATCGGCCACGCCGGTGGCCACCGCCAGCACGTTTTTCATCGCCCCGCCCAGCTCGGCGCCGCGCATGTCGTTGCCGGTATAGGCACGAAACGCCGGGCCGTGCAGCACATCGGCCACCTGCCGGCAAAACACGGCATCGTCCGAATGCACGGTCAGTGCGGTGGGCAACCCTTGCGCCACTTCCTTGGCAAACGACGGCCCAGTCACCACCGCCAACGGCACGTCATCACCCAATACTTCGGCAGCAACTTCATGCAGAAAGCGGCCACTGCCCGGCTCGAAGCCCTTGGTCGCCCACGCCACCCCGGCCTGCGGCGGGCGCAACGGGGCGAGCGCGCGCAAGGTTTCAGCGAACGCATGCGAGGGCACCACCACCAGCACCAAAGCGGCATCGACCAGCGCCTCGTGCAAGGAGGTGGTGGCACGCAGGTTGCCGGGCAACGCAATGCCCGGCAGATAACGCGGATTTTCGCCGCCCCCATCGATTGTCGCCACGGTGGCCACATCGCGGCCCCACAACACGGTGGGGTGACCATGACGGGCAATCAAGGCGGCCAGCGCGGTGCCCCAAGAGCCCGCGCCAAGTACGGCAACCGCCGGTTTAGCGGACGGCATCATGCAACCGAGTCGCTCAGGCGTTGCCGGCAATTTCAGCGTTGGCCAATTCGCCGCCAGCTTGCTGTTCGCTACGCTGGCGCAGGGTTTCTCCGTACAGTGCATCGAAGTTGATCGGCTGCATCGGGAACGGCGGGAAGCCACCCGCGGTGATCAGCTGGCCGACGGCGGCACTGGCGTAGGGGTACAGGATGTTCGGGCACTGGATACCCAGCATCGCGTCCAGAATATGGTCTTCCATGCCGCCCAAACCAAACACGCCACACTGCTCCACTTCGGCCAGATAAGCGGTCTTGCCATTCAAGGTGCAGGTCAGGGTGATGCCCAGGCTGACTTCGAATGCGGTGTCGGCCAGACGCTGCACTTTCTGGTTCAACTTCATCTGCAAGTCCGGCTGGCCTTGTTCGTTGAACACCTGCGGTGCGTTCGGCGCCTCGAAGGACAGATCCTTCACATACAACTTCTCGACAGTGAAGAGAGGGCCTTGCGGCTGGGCATCGGCAACCGGAGCGGCACCGTTCAGGGTTTCATCGGACATGGACAACTCCAAGGTATGCGTATGAATGTGCACAAGGCGCACAAGTAAAAGGGAATTATCGCACCGTTGGCGGGCGATAACCTAGGACATGGGGTGACCCGCGCCATTCACAAGGGCAACCGATCCCCCGCCGAAGCTTGCAGGCGGCTTAGCGCCCCTTGACCAGCGGCAAGTCGGCCGACTGCCACGCCTGGATGCCACCCTCCAATACCGCCACCTGTGCGAAGCCCGCCTTGCGCAGGCGTTTGGCTGCAGTCGTAGCAGTCTGGCCAACCTGGCACACCAACACGACAGGCAGTGATTTGGCGGGGGCCAGTGCCTTGTTTTCAGGATCGAACTGGCTCATCTGCACGTTCTTGGCACCGGCAATATGGCCTTTTTCGAAATCACCGATCGCGCGCAAATCCACGACCAAGGCGTTATCGCGATTGACCAAGGCGGTCAGTTGCGCCGGGCCGATGCGCCGCACGCCGCTCAGCAGGCCAAGGATTTCATTGACGATGATGGCTACCGTCAGGCCCACCAAAGCCAGCGACAACACGGGATTACGGCCAGCAAAGGCGGCCAGGTCGGCAAAGGTCACGGCAACTACCACGAATCACGGGGCGGCAATTGTACCTGCCGCCCCGTCTGCACGCGCCAACTTTGCGGGCGCAGCTTACTCACCCTGCCACAAATCCGGCATTCCCGAGGTCAGCCACCAGGTTTTGGCAGCCTCGTCATAGCGCCAGCGCTCGCGGTAGCGCACGCTGCGTTCGGCCAAGGTGTTGCGATTGATGACGCCAATTTCGATGTCGCGCACCACATCCCCCCCCACGATGCTGCTGCCGGTATCGCGATAGGTCGAAATCTGGACTTGTTTGAAACGGGAAAAATCCAGATCGGTCATCGGGTGGGCTTCGCGCACCTTGGGATCGACCAGACCCCATGCGCCCTCGAAGTCGCCCCAGCGAATCGCTGCCGACCAGGTGTACTGAATTTCATCCAGTGCGGTGCCCTTGCTGGCAGACTTCGGGCAACCCGCCAACATCGCCAAGCAAGCGATCAACACACAGCGCAGTGCCAGTTTGAACATTGCAGACTCTCCAGCGGGGGAAGCCCGCATCCTAGCTGGTTTATGCCGCAGGTTTATGGCGCGGCCTTGCAGGTACTGCCCTCATGCCTTGGCAATCGCGACGTAACGACCCACAAAGGTTGCCGCCACTCCCCCATCCTGCAACAGGGTATTGGCCTTCAACCGGATACTCACCCGCCCCTGTTTGCGCAACCTGTCCACCAACTGCGCATGCTCGCTGGCATCATCGAACACCGCCTCCACCACGATGTCTTCAAACACCGGCTTGAGGTAGCGCACCCGTGAATCAGCGACAAAAATATCGGCATGCAGGCCGGCGCTTTCCACCTCCAGCGAAATCAAGCCCCACGCGCCAATCGTCATCAGTGATACCAGGCTGCCACCAAATGCGCAGCCCTTGTCGTTGATATTGGCCGCCAGCGGTGCCCGCAGGCGCAGCGTGCCTGCGTGCCAATCCAGAATCCGCGGTTGCATGCAGGCCACCGGCGGCATGCCATTGAAATGTACGGCCAGAGCATCCAGCGCTGCGGGGTTCACGTGTGCGTCCATGCCACTAGCCTGCCGCATCCGTGCTTGCTGTGCCAAGCTTGGCGCATGCCGCGCCTTATCGATCAAGCACTTCCACTTCAAGACTGCACCGTATTGTCGCTGCGTCCGCGCAGACAACACGCCAGCCTGCGTGCCGCGGCAGCGCGCTTGGGCGCACGCGTGCTGGCCATTTCACCGATCGCCATCACCGCACAGGATGATGCGCAAACACGCGGCGCATTGGCCACGGCACTGAAAGCCGATGTGGTGCTATTCACCAGCCCCAACGCAGCGCGTACCGCCATCACACTGACATCACCGGGCATGCGCCGCCAGCAAAGCTGGATTGCGGTGGGCGCAGGCACCCGGCGCGCATTGGTGCGTGCGGGTATCGACGCCATCGCACCGGCGCGGATGGATAGCGAAGGACTGTTGGCACTCCCGGCACTGGCGCAAGTGCAAGGCAAGCGCATCGGTCTGATTACCGGGCAAGGTGGGCGCGGCGTTTTGCAACCAGCACTGGAAGCACGTGGCGCGCAGGTCATCCGTGTCGATGTGTATGCGCGCAGCACCGTGTCGATTCCAGAGCATCGCTGGCGGTTGCTGGCCGCTGTGTTGCAAACGCCACAACGCATAGGCTTGGCGCTAACGAGCGCCGAAGCGCTGCACGCACTGCTGGCCCAAATACCAGCGTCTTTGCTGCCTGGATTGCAAGGCATGCATGTGCTTGCCGCCAGTGAACGTTTGGCAATCACCGCACGCGACGCGGGGTTCAACAAGGTGGTGATTGCCAGCAGCCCACAGCCACGGGCACTGATGATGGCGATGCTCACTACAATGTCGGCATGAACCCGGCCATTCCTGCCATCGACACCATCCGCGCCTACCTCACCGGCCTGCAAGACCGCATCTGCGCGGACATTGCAGCGGCCGATGGCAGTGCCACCTTCCACGAAGACCACTGGCAACGCGCCGAAGGTGGTGGTGGGCGCACCCGGATCCTGCGTGATGGTGCAGTATTCGAGCAGGCGGGGATCGGGTTTTCCGATGTCTCCGGCAACACCTTGCCGCCGTCGGCGAGCGTGGCGCGGCCGGAACTGGCGGGCACCTCGTGGCGGGCGGTGGGGGTGTCGCTGGTCTTCCATCCGCGCAATCCGTATCTGCCCACCACCCACGCCAATGTGCGCCATTTTCGCGCCATGCGCGGCGATGACACGGTGGCGTGGTGGTTTGGTGGTGGCTTTGATTTGACCCCGTTCTATCCGTTTGATGAAGACGTGCTGCATTGGCACCAGACCGCACATGCGTTATGCGAACCATTCGGCGGCGACCAGCGCTACGACGCGCACAAACGCTGGTGCGACGAGTACTTCCTGCTCAAGCATCGCAACGAAACCCGTGGCGTGGGCGGCCTGTTTTTCGATGATCTGCATACTGACTTCGACACCGACTTTGCCTATTTGCGCGCAGTGGGCGATGGCTTTCTGGACGCGTATCTGCCGATTGTCGAACGCCGCAAACACACACCCTTTGGCGAGCGTGAACGCCAGTTCCAGCTGTACCGGCGCGGGCGTTATGTCGAGTTCAATCTGGTGTTCGATCGCGGCACGCTGTTCGGCCTGCAATCGGGTGGGCGCAGCGAAAGCATTCTGATGAGCCTGCCGCCACTGGTGCGTTGGGAATACGGCTACACGCCTGCGGCCGGCAGTGCCGAAGCACGCCTTGCCCACTACCTGCGCCCGCGCGATTGGCTGCGCGAGTTGCGCTAACCCGATTTTTTGTCGCGCAGCTCAATGCTGATGTGGCCATTGGTCTCAAGTATGGCGCGCTGGATGTCAGCCACATCGGCGCAGCCGGCCTGCCGCATGGCGGTTTCGAAATCGGCGGTGCTCACCAATTGTTTGCGCAGCATGGCGTGATCCACCCGCCCGGCGTGCGCCAACATCACCGGCGCACCTTCCACCAAGCGACGAAACCCGGCATGCCGCGCCGACCCCCATGCCACCGCGTAATTCAGGACGATCAAGGTGCTGGCCATGATCAAGGCGCCGGTCAGTGAGTTATCGCCGCCATTGATGCCGTTTTGCACGGCATTGCCGATCAGGATCAACAAGATCAGATCGAACGGAGTGAACTGCCCGACCGCACGTTTGCCGGACACGCGCATCAATACCATCACCAGAACGTAGATCACGCTGGCACGCAGCACAAAATGCCAGCACGGTGCAGACAACTCAAACAACGCGTTCAAGACCGGCTCCTCTGGCCATTGCGCCATGAGTGTAGCGGCCCGTACTGCCCCATACATGACCCAATCCACTGCGAATCTCCCATCCTGCCCCCTGCTGGGGTAGGCTTGCCGCTCGCCACGTGCTTCGGGGAGGTTGCATGAGCTGGTCGGAACTGCAGGTGATGGTGGTGGAAGACCACGGCTTTCAGCGCCGCATCGCCTTGCGCCTGCTCAATGAGTTGGGAGTTGAACGCACGCTGGAGGGTGCCGATGGCCTGCATGCACTGAACGTGTTGCGTCAGCAAAGCACCCTGCCCGATGTGGTGCTGGTGGACTTGGATATGCCCGGCATGGATGGCGTCGAATGTATTGGGCTGATCGCACATGAGCGCCTTGCGCGCTCGGTGGCGGTAGTCAGTGCACTGGATCCTGCACTCCTGCATACCGTGCAAAGCATGGCGCGCGCCTATGGACTGCGCGTGCTGGGCAGCGTGGAAAAGCCGCTGACCCGCGAAAAACTGGAAGTGTTATTGGCGCGGTTTGACGACCATGTCGGCGAAGCCAAGGACGAAAGCAAAGCCGACTTCAGCGTGCCGGATTTGGTAGCTGCATTGCAGCAGGGCCAAATCGTGCCGTGGTTCCAACCGCAAGTGGAGTTCGGCAACGGCAAGGTGGTGGGGGTTGAAGCCTTGGCACGCTGGGAACGCCCCGATGGCAGCGTGGTCGGCCCGGTGCTGTTTGTACCGGTACTGGAACGTGAGGGTTATGCCAACCTGCTCACTGACTGCATGCTGGAACAGGGCTGCCAATGGCTGCAGCGTTGGCATCAAAGCGGCATGCGCTTGAAATTGTCGGTCAATGTGTCGCCGTTGGCGCTAGCAGACTCGACGGCCGCCGATCGCTATCAGGCAATTACCGAAAATTACGGCATCCTGCCCGAAGACGTGGTGCTCGAGATCACCGAAAGCTCTGTCATGTCCGATGCCGCTCGCGGGTTGGGCTTGTTGGCACGGCTGCGATTGAAGGGGTTTGGACTGTCGATTGATGATTTCGGTACTGGCTACTCCTCCTTGGCGCAATTGGCACAGGTGCCGTTCACCGAACTGAAAATCGACAAAGAATTCGTGTTCGGCTCGCATGCACAACCCCGCAAACGCGCGATGGTTGAAGCCAGCCTGGATTTGGCGCGCAAATTGAATTTGGTCACCGTGGCCGAAGGCGTGGAAACCATTGAGGACTGGCAGATGCTGGCCGAACTGGGTTGCGATATCGCCCAAGGTTGGCTGATTGGCAGGCCCGTGCCAGGCAGCGAACTGCAGGCAGCGGTGGCACGCTGGCGGCGTCCTGGCAACTAACGCCTGATGTTGCTTGACCCTTCCAAGGCCGGAATTCGCCACCAATTATTGGGTTTGTTCGGGCTGTTCCTGATTACCGGCGCATTAGTGCTGCTGCTGGATCAATCCGGGCAGTACTTCATGCAGCGCTCGATGACGGCGATGCAGGACGATGTGCTGACCGGCATGCATCGCATCCGCAAGCTCTCCAATGCCTACGAGCAAGGCCTGATCGACACCACCTTTCGCACCCGCAATTACCTGATCAACTGGCAGCAGGCGGAGTCTGCGATCAATCAGGCCAAGGCCAATTCCGAAACCCAATGGCAGGCACTGCAAGCCATGCCCTTGGATAGCGAAGCGGCGGCTTTACTGACGCAGGCGCAACTGGAGCGGCCACAGGCCGATGCCGCCTTCGAGAAGTTGCAAACCATCTTGCACCAGCAAGATATTTTGGCGCTGGGCCAATTTGCCGATCATGATTTGTTTCCTGCCGCCGATCCACTGGTGCAACGGCTGGAGCGTCTCGATAGTCTCGTACAAGCACGCGCTGCCGCGCTGGTCGCCGCCGAGCAGGCCCGTGCGCAATGGTTGGGGCGGGTGCGGGTGGGGCTGTCGTTGCTATGCCTTGGCTTGGTCGCGGTGTTGGGCCGGCGCATTTTGCGCAACGGCTATCGCGGGGTGGAAAGCCTGACTGAACTGGCGCGCGCAATGACCCTGAATGACTACACCATGCAACCTCGCTATATGCCGCGCGGCGAGCTGGGTGAAGTGATGGACAGTTTCCTGGGCATGCGCAACCACGTGCGCAGGATCGAAGCCCAGCTCATCGAGCAATTGGGCAATACCGAACGTGTGCGGATTGCACTGGAACGCCGCGAGCAATTCCAACGCCTGCTGCTGGAGGCTGCACCTACTGCAATTTTTGCGGTCGATGAAGATGGCGTATTTTCGCAGATCAATCCATTTGCGGAACGCTTGCTGGGCTGGCCGGCGGGCAGTTTGCTTGGCCGCGAAACACTGGATGTGGTGCTAGATCCGGACGCCCTGGGTGCGCTGGCACGCTCGCTCAGTGAAGCCTATGGCAAGACGATTCCAGCCAATTGGACGGCACTGCACGAGCTGGCCCGGCACCGCGAACCGCCACGCGAATTTGCACTGCGCCATCAACGCGGTCGTACCTTGCCGGTATTGTTGGCACTCTCGGCAATGCGCGACGACACCGGCACCATGGTGGGCTTGTTGGCCGTGGCCACCGACCTGACCATGCAAAAACGTCTGGAACGCGCCCTGCGTGATAGCGAGATGCGCGCACGCGATGCAAATCACGCCAAGAGTGCCTTCCTTGCGGCGATGAGCCATGAAATTCGCACCCCGATGATCGGGATTACCGGCATGATCGAAGTGCTTGGCCATACCCATCTGGATACCGAACAACGGCGCTCGCTCAGGGTCATTTCCAGCTCCGCTGAATCGCTGCTGCGCATCATTGGCGACATTCTGGATTTTTCCAAAATCGAAGCCGGCAAGATGGAGCTGGAACCGTTGCCGACTTCGCTGCCCGATTTACTCAACAGCGTGGCCGCCAACTACTCAGGCACAGCCTCCAGCAAGGGCTTGCTGCTGCTGTGCGAGATCGACCCCACTATCGCACCCGCGCACTACGCTGACCCGGTTCGGCTGCGTCAGGTGCTCAGTAATTTTTTGTCCAACGCACTCAAGTTCACCGAGCGCGGCCGGATTACCATTGCCGCAGAATGCGCAGGGCATGAGCCCAAAGCGGGCGCAATGGGCAGTGATGCCATCGTGTTCCGCGTGACCGACACCGGCATCGGCATCAGCCAACAGGCACAGGCCCGCTTGTTTCAGCCATTCGCACAGGCCGAAGCCGACACCACACGCCGCTTTGGTGGCACGGGCCTGGGACTTGCGATTTGCCGCCGCATTGCCGAATTGATGGGCGGCACCATTACCATGGAGTCAGCCCTCGGCAAGGGCACCAGCATGCGCCTGCAGGTCAGCTTGCAGCGTGCGCCCGCCGACGAATTACCGGACGTGATACTGCCCGGAAAACAAGTGGCCGGCTTTGCGCCGCGCAAACTTCCCAGTGTGTCCATTGCCGAGCAAGAACGCAGTTTGGTTTTGCTGGTGGACGACCACGCCACCAATCGGCAAGTCATCCAACGGCAATTGGCCTTGGCCGGCTATGCCTCGGAAGTAGCCGAAGATGGTGTTCAAGGCTTGGATGCCTGGCGGACTGGCCGCTATGCCTTGGTGTTGTCGGATGTGCACATGCCACACATGGATGGCTATCAAATGGCGCGCCAGATCCGCAGCGAGGAATCCCAACGCGGGTTGCCACGCACGCCGGTGATTGCACTCACCGCCTCGGCCCTGAAAGGTGAAGCCGAGCGCTGCCTGGAGGCCGGCATGGACGACTACCTAGCCAAACCGGTGGGCATCGCCACGCTGGGCGTCTGTTTGCAACGCTGGCTACCGCATACGCGAGGCGATGCCGATGCCAGTCACGCCGACAGTCTGCGCATCCAAACCGAAAACAACACCCAAGCCTCCACTGCATCCAACATCGCAGATACGAATATCCTGGATCGCAGCATATTGACGGAACTGACCGGTGGCGATCCCGCTGAAGCCGGCGCGCTACTAACCGACTTTCTGGCCAGCACCGATGCCGACCTGGCCGAACTCGACCGGCTGCACACTGCCAACAATTTGCCTGAACTGACCCGGCAGGCCCACAAAATCAAAGGCGCAGCGCGGCTGGTGGGCGCACACCACTTGGGCGAAGCCGCCGCCGCACTGGAAACCGCCGGTCGCAGCGGCCACTGGGACGCTGTCGCCACGCTGACCGACCGCCTGCACGACGCCGTCGCACAACTGCAAGCGTACACACGGCACGCGGGGTAGGCCGGCAGGCCGAAAACACCCGGTAGCCGTCGAAGCTGGCCACGGTGCTGGTGGCCCCGTTCACCGTGGCGGTGCTCTTGTCCAAGCGCTCTTGGGTGTAGCTGTAGCCCGCACTCACGCCGCTGGGGTAGCCGATGCCGGCCAAGCGGCCCATGCCGTCGTAGCTGTAGCTGGTGGCGTCGGTGGCGGCCCCCAGCACGTCCTGCCGGGTGGCCAACTGGCCCCACGCGGTGTAGCTGAAGTTGGCGGTGGTGGCCGTGCCGCCGGTCTTGGCGGCGCTGCACAGTTGGCCTTTGCCGTTGGTGCAGGTGTCGTAGGTGAGCGTGCGGGTTTGGCCGCCGCCGGCTTGGGTTTTCAGGCGGCCCAGGGCGTCATAGGTATAGGCCAAGGTGCTGCCATCGGCACGTTGCTGCTGGGTGCGCTGGCCCACGGCGTTGTAGCTGAAGCTGGTATTGCCAGTGTCCGGGCTGGTTTGCGCCAGCAGATTGCCCAGGCCGTCGTAGCTGTAGCTGGTGGCGTTGTTGCGGGCATCGCGCACCTGCGTGGTCAAGCCCAAGGCGTTGTAGGTGAGCTGCGTGGTGCCCGCCGCATCGGTGGTGCTGGTGACACGGCGCTGGCGGTCGTAGCTGTAGGTGGTGGTGTTATTCAACGCATCCTTGATTTGATCCACATCGCCATTGGCGTTGTAGTGGTAGGTCAAGGCTTGCCCGTGCTCGCCTTTGCGCTGGCTGAGGAAACCGCCGGTGTCGTACACCAAGGTGGTGCGTTGCTGGGTGGTGGTGTAATCCAGCAGCCTGGGCTTGTTCTTGATGGGATCAAACAGCACAAGCTGCGCAAATTCGCGCAGCCATGTACGCTGCAAGCCCCAGTCACAGGAACGTCTCATGCGCGACTTGATCCTGCTCCGCCACGCCCACGCCGAACCTCCCGCGCCGGGGCAGGCCGATGCCCAGCGTCCGTTGTCTGCCGTCGGCCTGGCCGAGGCCACCGCAGCCGGGCAGTGGTTACGCGAACACGGCCTGTTACCTGGCCGGGTGTTGTGCTCGCCTGCGGTGCGTGCCAGCCAGACCTTGGCTGCGCTGGGCGCGCTGGGCTGCGATGATGTCCGTGAAGAACCCAGTATCTACGAAGCCGATCCCGGCACCTTGGCGGCGCTGGCCGATGCGCACCGGGATGCCGAGCGGCTGATGATCGTCGGCCATAACCCCGGGCTGGAACAATTGGCGGCGCTGCTGCACAGCGGGCAAACCGGCGACTACCGCGGGATGCCTCCCTCCGGCGTCGCGGTACTCGAGTTTCCTGCCGATGCCGCAGTCGAGCCCGGAGCCGCACGCCTGTCGCAGTTCTGGTGGCCGTGAAGCGATGCCTGAGCACCTCCTCGGTCGATGCCTGACCGGGCTGCTGGCGCTGCTGCTTGCCAGTTGCGCCAGCCTATCGCCACAACAACGCAGCCACGCCGAACACATCGCGCAAGCAGCCCGCAGCACGCAAGTGGACTGCACCCGCAGCGATGCCTGCGCGCTGGCCTCACCGGTGTTGCAGATGGCACAGGCCACCTTGGCCGCCTCAACCCCCAAAGCGCCGCAGCACCGCGCACTGCTGCTGGATGATGCGCCCAACGCGCTGCTGCTGCGGGTGCATCTGATCCGCAGCGCGCAGCACAGCATTGACTTGCAGACCTACATCTTCGACGAAGACGACGCCGCGCAGCTGATTCTGGATGAATTGCAGGCGGCCGCATTTCGTGGGGTGAAGGTCCGCGTGCTGGTCGATCAACTGGCGGCACTGCGCAAGGTGGAAACCTTTGCCGCACTGGCGTCACTGCACGCTAACCTGGAGTTGCGGGTGTACAACCCGGTGCTCGATCGCGCCCGGCTGTCGCTGCCGATGTATGCCGTGGCAGCCGCATGCTGCTGGCGCCAACTCAATCAACGCATGCACAACAAGCTGTTGGTGGTGGATGACCAGGTGGGCATCACCGGTGGCCGCAATTACCAAAACGACTATTACGACTGGGGCGAGGACTACAACTTCCGCGACCGCGACATCATGGTGGTCGGCCCGGTCGTGCATGCCATGACCGCCAATTTCGATGCCTTCTGGCAGTCGCCACGCAGCGTGGCGGTGGCCCACCTGGGCGACGTTGCCCGCTACTTGCAGCAACATGGCCCGCCACCCGCACCGCACCACCCATTCCGCAACCCGAAGCGGGTCCGCGCACTTTTGGCCAGCGTGGATGATGACGCCGTGGTGCAAGCACGCTTCGTGGCCCCGGCCATGCCGGTGCTGCATGTCAGCTTTGTGGCTGATCTGCCGGTGAAGCATCGCAAGGATTTGCTGCAAGCCGATGCCGATACCCCGGCCGGGTTCGCCAGTCAGAACCTGATGCAACTGATTGCAGGGGCGCAACACGACGTGCTGCTGCAAACCCCGTATCTGGTGTTATCCAAACCCGCGCAACACCTGTTCCGCAACCTGCACCAGCAACCCTCGCCACCGCGCGTGCAGATTTCCACCAATAGTTTGGCCGCCACCGACGCCTTCCTGGCGTATGCCGTGTCGTACAAATACAAACGCCGCTACCTGCGCGACTTCGGCTTTCAAATCCACGAATTCAAACCATTCCCGGCCGATGCACCCTTTGAGCTGGGCGCAACCGGTGCCGGCTTGTGGCTGGATGCCGATGCTGATCTCGATGCCGACATGGACGCCGGCCCGGATACCACAACCGATGTGGATGCCGAGCCCCACATTGATGCGGCGATTCCCGCCATCAAGCCCAACCGGCTGACACGGCGGCTGGCCAAGCGCGGTCTGCGCAGTGAGCCCAGTAGTGAGGCTGGGCGGCCCTCCCCCTTCGCATCCTCTGGCGGCCTGCCAGTGCGCTTGAAAACCGCCGGCCTGCGTATGGGCCTGCACGCCAAGTCGATGGTGATCGATGACCGCATCGGCGTGGTTGGCACGCATAATTTCGACCCCCGTGGCGACACGTGGAACACCGAAAATGCAGTGGTCATCGATGACCCGCACTTCGCCCAGGCACTGGCCGCCAGTATCCAGCGCGACATGCAGCCGGCCAATGCGTGGACGATTGGCCGCCGTGATTCCTCGCCGATCCTGCCGGGTGTAGAGCACACCTTGGCGCGCATTTCCGAGCGCATGCCGATCTTCGACCTGTGGCCGATCAAATACGCCACCAGCTACGACTACACGCCCGGCCCAGACTGCCCGCAGACGGCACAGCCGGTGTCGCCGTTTGCCCCCGACTTTCGGCGCTGCAATCGGCCGGTGGGTGACTTTCCGGACGTCGATCTGGGCCTGAAGTGGCTGGGTGTACGCGTGTTCACCGCCTTCGGCTCGGGGCTTTCGCCCATTTTGTAGGCCATCACCATCGCAAAACCTTCGTGTCATCGCATTTCCGGATTGACGGCAACCGCCGCGCCGCACTAGTCTGCGAGTCTTCATTCCGCGCCGTGGACACTGTTATGCCCCTTAGCCTGAATTTCGAGCTCAACGACCAGGATCTTGCCCGATTCCAGGAGGCCGCAGAGCGCTCCCGCAAGGCGGTCGAAGGCAAGTCAGCGGACGAGGTCATCGACGCCGCCGTGGCCATGCTGGCCGGTGCGCAACAATCGGAAGTGCCGGATTTCATTCGTCAGCGCCTGCTGCGGCTGGACGACATGATTGCAATGGTGCGCGATCAGGCGTGGGCGCTGGACGAAGCCGACCGCCAGCGCGTGCTGGGCGCACTGGCTTATTTCGCCGACCCGAATGACATCATCCCCGACAACGTTGCGGTGCTGGGCTTCCTCGACGATGCGGTGATGATCGAATTGTCGGTGCGTGAGCTGGCCCACGAACTCGACGCCTACGATGATTTTTGCGATTACCGTGCACGCGAAGCCAAGCATCGCGGCGTGGATCCGGCCAGCTTGGGCCGTACCGATTGGCTGGATGGCCGTCGTGAAGAATTGGTGGAGCGCATGCACGTGCGCCGCGAGCGTGAGGCCGGCTTTGGCTATGGCCGCAGCAGCGGTTACGGCGGCCGTGGCAACGATTCCTATATCCGCAGCTGGCGTCCAAGCTCGTTCCGGATTGGCTGAGCCAAGTCTTGTCCACTGCCCCCCACGCATGGCCTGAAGGCATCACCCTCAACCTCCTCAACGCCCGCAACCGCGGCACGTTGATGGAGGCGCTGGGGATCGAGTTCATCGAGTTGGGCGATGGCTATCTGCGCGCGCGCATGCCGGTGGATGCACGCACCCATCAGCCTTATGGTTTGTTGCACGGTGGTGCATCGGTGGCGCTGGCGGAAACCCTGGGCAGCAGCGCCGGCATGTTGCTGGCCGGCGGCAATGCCGTGGTGGGCCTGGAAATCAACGCCAACCACTTGCGTGCAGTGCGCCATGGTGTGGTGATTGGCACTGCACGCCCCATCCATATTGGCCGCAGCACCCAGGTATGGGCGATCGAGATCGACGATCAAGACGGCAAGCCGGTGTGCATCAGCCGGATTACCTTGGCGGTGTTACCGCAACCGCCTGCCGCTGGCGGATAATGCCGCCCGTGGTTTCCGTCGCAGCTTCGGATGTCTCCCCCCGCATGACCACCCGCCCCCCCACCGACGCCCGCCCGTTGCGTGTGCTGCGCTATGTCTGGCGCACACCGCTGCTGCTGTGGCACGCCTTGATCGGTCTGCCGGTGGTCATGCTGCTGATCGCGCTGGGCCGCGGCGGGCCGCTGTCACATGCGGCGGTGCGTTGGTTCGCGCGCAACTTGCTGTGGATCTTCGGCATGCGCCTGCAACGCGTAGGCACACCACTGGCAGGTGGCACCTTGTTTGTGGCCAACCATGTCAGCTGGATCGACATCATGCTGCTGGATTCACAGCACATGATGGGCTTTATTGCCAAATCCGAAATCCGCGCATGGCCGCTGCTCGGCTGGGTGGTGGCGCAGGCGGAAACCATCTTCCTGCAACGTGGCAACGGCGATTCGCTGGGATTGGTGATGACCGAAATGGCCCAGCGCCTGCGCGATGGGCGAGCGGTCGCGGCCTTTCCCGAAGGCGGCACCCGTGACGGCGAAGCCCTGGGGCCGTTTCATGCGCGCATCTTTGCCGCTGCAGTGGAGGCGGCTGCACCGGTGCAACCGGTGGCGCTGTGTTATGGCCCGCAGTGTAATGCACAAGCCGTGATTGCATTCGCACCGGGTGAGCATTTCGTCGGCAATCTGTTGCGGCTGTTGGGTGAACCGGTACGTCAGGTACGGGTGTGCTTTCTGACGCCGATTGAACCCGACGCACACAGCGGCCGCCGCGGGATTGCACAGACTGCGCGCAGCCAGATCGAACAGGCGATGGCGCAAGCCTGAGCATCCCGTGAGCCTGACTGCCTCGCCCTTTCTGGCGCCTCGTTGGCTGCGTAATCGGCACGCGCAATCACTGCTGGCCTCCAGCCCCATGCGCGGCGCGCGCGGCCGCGTGCGTCTGCAGCAGGCCGCCGCTACCCATCAACCGATGGTGTTGGAAGTGGGTAGCGGCGTGCGCCTGCACGGCATTGCCAGCCTGCCTGCCGCACAACCGCCGCGTGCGATGGCGCTGTTGCTGCATGGCTGGGAAGGCAGTGCCGAGTCCAGCTATATGCGCCTGACTGCCGCCCAATTGCTGCACGCGGGGTTGGCCGTATTCCGGCTGAATTTCCGCGATCACGGTAACAGCCATCACCTCAACGAAGGCGTGTTCCATTCCAATCGGCTCGATGAAGTGCTGGCAGCCGCCGGCACGGTGGCCAAACTGTGGCCAGACCTGCCATTGGTCGCCGCCGGCTATTCCCTGGGTGGCAATTTCGCACTCCGGCTCGCCCTGCGCGCACCGGCGGCTGGCCTGCCGCTGCAGCGCGTGGCAGCGGTATGCCCACTGCTGGATCCCGCCGGGGCGATGGATCAGATGGAAGCCGGGCCTGCATTCTATCTGCGCTATTTCGAACGCAAATGGCGGCAATCACTGGCCCGCAAACGCGCGCTGTTTCCGCAAGTTCACACCTTCGGCAACGACGTATTGCAGCTGCCGATGCGCGCGTTGACCGCGTGGATGGTGCACAACAACACCGACTTCGCCGATTTGGAGGCATATTTCAACGGCTATTGCATCGCCGGGGATCGCTTGCAGGCATTGCAACTGCCGGCCCATGTGCTGATGGCCGAAGATGACCCGGTGATTCCGCTGGCGCAGTTTCATCGCATCGCGACCTTGCCCATGGTCAGCGTGGAACTGGCCCACCACGGCGGCCATTGCGGGTTCATCGAAGGCGCATCCCTCGATGGTTACGCCGAACGCTGGGTGGCGCAAACGTTGCTGGCCGCGCTGGCTTGATGCCGGCAACAACCGCGCCCACACTGCACGCATCGTCCACATGGAGACGCGCATGCACATCCACAGCAACAGTTTTGAGCACCGGCACACTCTCGCCGCCGAATTCGCCCTGGGTGCCGAGCATGGGCAAAACGTTGGCGGCAATCGCAACCCGCATCTGGCGTGGGACGCTGCGCCGGCGGCCACCCAATCGTTTGCCTTGCTGTGCATCGACACCGATGCACCCACCGATGGCGGCTTGGTGGCCGATAGCGCCACCCCCATTCCAGTGGCGCATCCACGCGGGGATTTTGTGCACTGGGTGGTGGCCAATATTCCCGCAGACGTGCACGAAATCGCGGCGGGCAGTTGCAGCCACGGCCTGACCGCCAACGGCAAACCACAGGGTCATGACGCCGGCGGCCTCACCGGCCTGAACGACTACACCGGCTGGTTTGCCGGCGATGCGGCGATGGCTGGGCAGTATTTTGGCTACGACGGCCCGTATCCACCGCCGCACGACCTGCGTACGCATCGCTATTTTTTCCGCATCTTTGCGCTGGATGTGGCCGCGCTGTCATTGCCGACCGCATTTACCGCCGCCGATGTGTTGCGTGCCATGCGCGGGCATGTCTTGGACGAGGCGGCGATCTACGCCACTTACAGCCTCAATAGTTGAAGAACTCCCGCATCCGCCTTTGGCACCTTCTCCCCGCCTAGCGGGGAGAAGGAAAAGACAAGCACGCCTCCCTGCGCCGCCTCACAAGATATAGCGACTCAAATCCGGGTCCTGCGCCAGCTCGCCCAGTTGCGCATCCACATAGGCGCGGTCGATATGGACGTTGCCGCCCTTGTCGGGTGCATCAAAACTCAGCGATTCCAGCAGGCGTTCCAGCACCGTGTGCAAGCGCCTGGCACCGATATTTTCCTGGCGCTCGTTCACATGTGCCGCAATTTCGGCCAACCGCTCCACCGCTTCCGGCGCGAACACAAGGCTGACGCCTTCGGTGCCCATCAACTCCACGTATTGCTTGGTCAATGCGGCCTTGGGCTCGGTCAGGATGCGCACAAAATCGTCTTTGCCCAGTGCGCCCAATTCCACCCGGATCGGGAAACGGCCCTGCATCTCCGGAATCAAATCCGACGGTTTGGCCAAATGAAACGCACCGCTGGCAATAAACAAAATATGATCGGTGTTCACCGCGCCGTACTTGGTGCTCACGGTACTGCCTTCCACCAACGGCAGCAGGTCGCGCTGCACGCCTTCGCGTGAGACATCGGCACCCATGCCTTCGCTGCGCTTGGCCACTTTGTCGATCTCGTCGATAAACACGATGCCGTGCTGCTCGCAGGCTTCGATCGCCTGCTCGCGCACTTCGTCTTCATTGATCAATTTGCCGGCTTCTTCCTCGATCAACATCGGCCGTGCGGCTTTGATGGTCAGGGCTTTCTTGTGGGTCTTGCTGCCCGACACCTGCGAAAACATTTGCCGCAATTGCTGGCCCATGTCTTCCATGCCCGGCGGGGTCATGATGTCCACGCCGATATTCATCGCGATATCAAATTCCACTTCACGCTCATCCAGCTCACCGGCGCGCAATTGCTTGCGCAGTTTCTGGCGGGTGGCCGATTCTTGCGAAGACGGCTCTGCACCAATATCCACCGTGGTGGTGGTGGCAGCATTGAAGCCAAAGCCCGGCGCAGTTTCCCGCTTGGGCAGCAGGGCGTCCAGAATGCGGTCTTCGGCGCGCTCTTCGGCCTGCGTGCGCACCTTGGCACGGGCCTGTGCGCGATAAAGTTTGACCGCAGTATCGGCAAGGTCGCGGATGATTTGCTCGACGTCCTTGCCGACATAACCCACTTCGGTAAACCGCGTGGCTTCCACCTTCACAAACGGCGCATTGGCCAGCGTGGCCAAACGGCGCGCGATTTCGGTTTTGCCCACGCCGGTGGGGCCGATCATCAAGATGTTTTTCGGCATCACCTCGTTGCGCAGTTCAGGCGCAAGCTGCGCCCGCCGCCAGCGGTTGCGCAGGGCGATCGCCACCGCGCGCTTGGCCGCATGCTGGCCGACGATGTGGCGGTCGAGTTCGGCAACGATCTCGCGTGGGGTCATGGAGGAAGAGTCAGTCATGGTGATGGGTCCTTGGCAGCGACGCATCGGGGCGACCCGATCAAGTCGCTCCCCGATACTCGCTTGGTTGATCGGGTCGCCCCGATGCGTCGCAGGGCGGGCTTACAGCTGCTCGACCACGATGTTCTGATTGGTGTAGATGCAAATATCGCCGGCAATCTTCAGCGCCTCAGTGGCAATGGCCTTGGCCTCGAGTTCGGTATGCGCCAGCAGCGCGCGTGCGGCAGACAGTGCGTACATGCCACCCGAACCAATCGCAATCAGCCCATCTTCCGGTTCAATCACATCGCCGGTGCCGCTGATGATCAGCGAGGTGTCGGCATCGGCCACCGCCAGCAAGGCTTCGAGCTTGCCAAAGCGACGCTCGGTGCGCCAATCCTTGGCCATTTCCACCGCGGCACGGGTCAATTGGCCGTGCTTTTCCAGCTTGGCCTCGAACAATTCGAACAAGGTGAACGCATCCGCTGCCGCACCGGCAAACCCAGCCAATACGCGGCCCTCTTTGCCTAGCCGGCGTACCTTGCGCGCATTGGCCTTCATCACCGTGTGGCCAAGCGTCACCTGACCATCACCGGCAATCACCACTTGCCCGCCTCGGCGTACCGAGACAATCGTGGTGGCATGAAATACCGTGGGGTTCTGGCTGGGGTCCATCGTTTTCTCCGTTGAGAAGACAATGTGGGGACGGCCATCCCGGCTTCAAGCGCCCTCATTGCCCGAAGATTCAGCCATGCACGCGCCATTGATCAGTATTGCCGTACCCATTTACAACACCGCCCGCTACCTGCCGGCGGCGCTGGACAGCTTGTTGGCGCAAGACTATCCGCATTGGGAAGGGCTGCTGTGGGATGACGGCTCCAGCGATGGCAGTGGCCAGATTGCTGCGGCCTACGCCGCGCGTGATGCGCGGTTTCGAGTGCTGGGCGAAGGTTGCAACCGCGGCAACCCAGCAGCGCTTGCGGCAGCATTGGCGCAGGCGCGTGGTGGATTCCTGGGTGTGCTGGACAGCGACGACATTCTGGAGCCGATCGCACTTTCTTCAATGCACGCGTTCCTGCGCGCACATCCACAGCTTGGGATGGCGTATTCGCAATACGTCGAAATCAACGAGAACGGCGCTTTGCTGGGGCCGGGCACGCGCTGCAACACGCCCTACTCCGCACGCCAGTTGCTGGTGCACTTCATGACCTATCAGTTCCGCCTGATCCGCCGCGATGCCTATCTGGCGGTGGGTGGCTTCAATCCAATGGCCGCCTATGCGGAAGATTACGACCTGTGCTTGCGCTTGTCTGAAACTTGCAGCATTGGGCATCTTCCGCAACCGCTGTATCGCTACCGCATTCGGCATGGTTCGATCTCACAGAGTAGCCGCCTGCGCCAGGTGCAGGCCAGCTATGCCGCCGCGCAACGCGCATTGCAGCGGCGCGGGCTGGATCGCAGCCATGTGCTCTCGCTGGGCCTGCGCGTGCGCCACCAGTTTCGGCCGAAGCCGGCAACGGCGGCCCCCGAAACGGCAAGCGTCTTCGGCGCAGGCGACCCGGAAACCGAGCAGTGCCTGCGCCAGTCGCCACCCTTCGATGCCGCCACCGCATCACCCACACGCAATTGGGCGGAACAGGTCGAGGAGCGCTATCGCGCCTTTGTCGCCGATGCGCACCACCGAGGGTTGGATGCGCGCTACGACTGCGCGCTGGAAATCGACAGTTGGCATGTCTTGCAATCCAATCGCCCATTCGGCGGCATCCGTGGCCTGCCCTGAGGTCGCATCAGCGCTTGCGCTTGGCACGCGGATGCGCGGCGTCATACACCTTGGCCAGATGCTGGAAATCCAGATGGGTATAGATCTGGGTGGTGGAAATATCGGCATGCCCCAGTAATTCTTGCACGCCGCGCAGATCACCCGATGACTCCAGCACATGGCTGGCAAAACTGTGTCGCAACAAGTGCGGGTGGATACGCTTGTACACGCCTTGCCGGAGGGCTAATTGCTTGATGCGCAATTGAATCGCACGCGCTGAAATTTGCTTGCCGGCGCGCCCAGGGAACACGAAGTACGCAGACTCACCGCGGGATGCTTGTTGCCATGCCTGCAACGCGCTGCGTGCATGCGAGCCCACCGGCACGATGCGCTGCTTGCTGCCCTTGCCCAGCACACTGACCAAGCCCTGATCGAAATCCAGATCTCGCCAGCGCAGGCCGCAGACTTCGGACAGGCGCAGTCCGGAGGAATAGAACAACTCCAACAAGGCGCGGTCACGCAGACCCAGTGGCGCATCGGTGGGCAGTTCCACCAACTGCACAGCTTCATCCACGTCCAACACTTGCGGCAATGCGCGCGCGGCTTTTGGTGCACGCACGCCGGCGCAGGGATCCGCTGCAATGCGGCCTTGTTTGAGTAGCCAGCGATACAGGCTGCGGCAGGCCGAGAGCCGCCGCTGCAAGGATTTTGGCGATAGTTTGCGCCGATGCTCGCTGGCAATAAAGGCACGCAGATCCTCGCCACGCAAGCTCAGCAGATCGCAGCCTTGCGCCCACGCCACCAATGCCGCCAAATCGCGGCGATAGGCATCAAGTGTGTGCGCAGAGCTCTGCCGCTCAACTGCAAGAAAGGCGAGGAAGTCACCGATGTCCGGAGTCAGCGTCATCTTCGCTGCCTGCTTCCGCTTGCGCAGGCATGCGGGTCACTGAAACCGCTGCAACGCCGCCGCCAAGGCTTCACCCATCATGCGTAAAAACAGGGTGCCCATCCCAGGGTAAAAACGATTGCCATCGCAGCTGCCGACGGCCACCAAACCAACCCCGGGCAATACCAGCAAGGCAGTGCTCTGCACATCATCGGCGCGCATACCGTACAACAGCGTGTTCTTGTCGGGATGCAGGCGACCGCAAATCGGCTCGGGGTTGCCCATGATGTCGCGGAAGCTGGCCAGCCGCGGGCTGTCGGCGGCAATTACTTGCAACCAGTCGGCATCGTCAATCGCTGCCACCGGATGAAACAGCACAAACCGCACCAAGTCACCGTGAAAATCTTCGACCAGTGCAGCCGCCATCGCCCGCAGGGTATCGGCGGCGCTGGTTTGCTTCATCAACGCCAAGGTCAGTTGATGGGCGCGCACCGCCAACCGTTCATTGTCCTGTGCGGTGGCGAATAATTCATGCAGGCGCTGATTCAACTCGCGATTTTTTTCGCGCAGGATTTCCAGTTGATAGCTGGCCAGCGACGCCGTGGCCCCGCTTTCGCGTGGCACCACCAAGCTTTGTGCCAGATCCGGGAATTGCTGCAAAAAAGCCGGATGCCGACGCAACCAAGTGGCCACTTCGTGCGCGCCCAGCTTCTCGGTAATACCGTCAAATTCCATCGTCACAACCATTCCCCTTCAAACACAAATGTGGCCGGGCCGGCCATGCGCATCGTATCGGCTTGTGTATCGGAACAGATTTGCAAACATCCACCCGGCAGCTGCACGGCCACTTGCGCATCGTGCTGCACACGTCCACGCCGGGCCAGCACCGCCACCGCCGCACACGCGCCACTGCCGCAGGCCAGGGTTTCACCCACGCCGCGCTCGAACACGCGCAAGCGAATCCGGGTGGGCGAAAGCACCTGCGCAAACCCGATATTGGCCGACTGTGGAAATGCGGCGCTCGCTTGCAACAGTGGGCCGATACGCAGCACGTCAGCGCTCGCCACATCGTCCACTTCGATCACCGCATGCGGGTTGCCCATCGACACTGCACCGAACTGTACTATCTCGGCGCCAAGGTGCAGCGTGTAGAGGCTGCTTGCTTCGAACCCGTTCAGCGGAATCTCCGCAGGCGCAAACCGCGCCGGGCCCATGTCGATCACAAACCCACCGTGGCCATCGTGCTCGACTGTGTGCCTGCCAGCAGGGCTTTCGATAATGAAGCTGCCCTGTGCCGGGGCTGCGCCATCACGCACCAACCACGCTGCCACGCAGCGCGCGCCATTGCCGCATTGGCCAGAGACCGAGCCGTCGGCATTCCAGATGCGATAGTTGGCGATGACATTGGGATGGGATGCGGATTCGATAGTCAGAATTTGATCGCAACCCACACCGATATGCCGGTCCGCCATGCGTGCGCACAATGCAGCCGATGGCGCGGCCGAGCCACTGCGCAAATCCAGCACGACAAAATCATTGCCAGCGCCGTGCATTTTGCTGAACCGCATGGCTGCTGCGCTCACTCTTGCGCGGTGTGCGCACCCGATTGCGGTGCCGCTGGGCGCGTGTCTGTGGGCGGGGTGTCTTGGGGTGCGACAGGCGTGGCTGCCGGTTTTTTATCGGGCATCACCAAGGGGCCTTTATTGCCGCAGGCAGTAAGGGCGGTGAACAACAGGGCGAGAAGTACGATGCGCTTAGTCATCCGTGCAGTGTAACGGTGGCTCCGGCGGCTGTCGCGGCTCCGGTCTGCACCACAGCCACAGGGTCACCAGAGCCATGCAGCCGATGCCGATGGCGGCCATCCACGGGCGTGGTGCAAAGTAGGCCATGGACAGTGAGGAGATCGACATCATCGCGCTGGCGATCCATTTGGCTTTGCGGGTAACGGCCCCGTTCTGTTCCCAATCCAGGATGGCGCGGCCAAAGGTGGGGTGCGCCACCAGCCAACCGCGCAGACGATCCGAGCCACGGGTGGCGGCAAATGCCGACAGCAGGATGAACGGCACCGTGGGCATCACCGGCAGCACTGCGCCAATGATGCCCAGGATCAGGCTGACCCACGCCAGCAGTGCCCAGAGGAAACGGGTCATGTGGCGGGGCCAACCCCCAACTGCTCCAACATGAAGGCATACAGCTCCGCCTGCTCGCGGTAGCGGCGGAAACGGCCGGATTTGCCGCCGTGGCCGGCCTCCATATTGGTGCGAAACACCAGCGGGTGGCTGGACGTGTTCACATCGCGCAGGCGCGCCACATACTTGGCCGGCTCCCAATATTGCACCTGCGAATCCCACAGGCCGGTGCCGATGAACATTGCCGGATAGGCTTGCGTGTGCAAATTGTCATACGGCGAATACGCAAGGATGTACGCGTAGAACGGCTTGTCTTCCGGGTTGCCCCATTCGTCGTATTCGTTGGTGGTCAACGGAATGCTGGGGTCCAGCATGGTGGTCACCACATCCACAAAGGGGACTTGCGAGAGGATTACCCGATATTTTTCGGGTGCCATGTTGGCGATTGCCCCCATCAGCAAGCCGCCGGCGCTGCCTCCATGCGCAGCCACGCGACCGGATGCGGCATAGCCTTGTTGCACCAGAAAATCGGTCACATCGATAAAGTCGGTGAAGGTGTTTTGCTTGTGCAGCAGCTTGCCGGCTTCATACCACGCACGGCCCATTTCCTGGCCGCCGCGAACATGCGCAATCGCATAGGCCATGCCGCGGTCGAGCAGGCTGACAATCGTGGGTGAAAAACCGGGATCCATCGACAAGCCATAACTGCCATACGCATATTGCAACAGCGCGGCGGTGCCGTTTTTCCGAAAGCCTGTTTTATAGACGATGGATACCGGGATTTGCGTGCCATCGCGGGCGGTCGCCCACAGGCGTTCGGTGACGTACTGCGCGGGGTCATAGCCACCCGGCACCGGCTGGCGCTTGAGCAATTGGCGCTCGCCGGTGCGCACATTGTGTGCATAGGTGGTAAGCGGTGTGGTCAGCGAGGTGTAGCTGTAGCGCAGCCATTCACTGGCCGCTTCGCTGTTGACGTCCAGCCCCATCGAATAGGCCGATTCGTTGGCCTCCACATGCGCCTGGCTGTCATCGTGCTTGAGGATGCACACACGCTCCAGCCCGCCACTGCGTTCGGCAATCGCGGTGAAACTGTCAAACAATTCAAATCCTTCAATCAACACATCATCACGATGCGCCACCCAGTCCTGCCAGTGGGTGGTCGCGTCATCACTGGCCGTCACCAATTTGAAATTGGTGGCACCACCGGCATTGGTACGGATCACCCAACGCCCGCCGTAATGGTCGGCGTCGTATTCCACCTCGCGCCTGCGTGGGGCCAGGATGCGGAACTCCTGCGGATCGGACGCCGGCGCATAACGCAGCTCATCCGACACCGTGCTGCTCACGCCGATGAGGATATAGCGATCATCGCGGGTGCGCTCGATGCCTATGTAGAAGCTGTCATCGGCCTCTTCATAGACGATGGGGTCATGGCTGGCATCGCTGCCCAGCACGTGTTTTTTCACACGCACGGTGAGCAGTGTGTCGGGGTCGTTTTCGATGTAGAACAGCGTGCGGTTATCGTCGGCCCATACCAAATCCGGTGCCACCCCTTCGATCACATCGGGCAGGGGTTGCCCGGTCGCAAGATCGATGAAGTGAATGCTGTATTGGCGACGGCCGTTGCCATCATCGGCATAGGCCAGCATGCGGTTGTCGCGGCTGACTTCATACACGCCCACGCTGTAGTAATCCTTGCCGGCCGCCAGCAGATTGACGTCCAGCAGCACCTGTTCGCCGCTGAAATCACCAGCGGCATTGGCGTGCAGGATGGACGCCGCATCGACACCTTCAGCATCCTGGCGGCGTGCATGGATGGGATAGTCCTTGCCGGTTTCAAAGCGGGCGTAGTACCAGTAGCCGCGCTTGCGGAACGGCACGCTGGCGTCGTCTTGCTGGATGCGCGCCACGATTTCCGAATACAGCGCATCCTGCACCGGCTTACTGGCGGCCAACATGGCGTCTGCGTAAGCGTTTTCGGCGTGCAAGTAGGCCAGCACGTCGGGACTGCTGCGTTCGTCATCGCGCAGCCAGTAATACGGGTCTTGCCGCTGCGCGCCGTGCGGGGCGGTGACGGTGTGCGGGTGCCGGGCAGCGCGGGGCGGGATGGGAAGCGTCATCGTCAGCGCATCACTTGGTCAATTGCTGCCACAGGAAGGTGTACGCCAGCGCACTCATGTGTGCGGCCTGTGCGTTGTTGGCGGCACCACCGTGGCCACCCTCGATGTTCTCGTAATAGCGCACGTTTTTACCGGCCGCTTCCATCTTCGCCATCATCTTGCGTGCATGCGCCGGGTGCACGCGGTCATCCTTGGTGGAGGTGGTGAACAAGGTTGGCGGGTAGTCCTTGCTGGCATCAAACAGGTGATACGGCGAGAAGGTTTGAATGAAGTCCCAATCGCTGGTATCCGGGTTGCCGTATTCGGCCATCCACGACGCGCCGGCCAGCAGGTGGTTATAGCGCTTCATGTCCAGCAGCGGCACCTGCACCACAATTGCGCCAAATTTTTCCGGATATTGGGTGAGCATATTGCCCATCAGCAGACCGCCGTTGCTGCCCCCCATGGTGCCCAGGTGCTTGGGCGAGGTGATCTTGCGCGCCACCAGATCATCCGCGATTGCCGCAAAGTCTTCATAGGCTTTGTGGCGGTTGGCCTTGAGCGCCGCCTGATGCCAGCGCGGGCCGTATTCGCCACCGCCACGGATATTGGCCAGCACGTACACACCGCCCTTTTCCAGCCAGCCCTTGCCAATCGCACCGGAGTAGCTGGGCGTGAGCGAAATTTCAAACCCGCCATAGCCGTACAACAGTGTTGGCGTTTTGCCGTCGAACTTCAGATCCTTTGGCCGCACCAGAAAATACGGCACTTGGGTGCCATCCTTCGAGGTGGCGAAGTGTTGCTCGATCACGTCCAGGCTGCCATCAAAAAACACCGGGTTGGATTTCAACACTTCGGGCGCATTGCCGACGTCGACAATCGACAGCGTGGTGGGTGACAGGAAATCCGTGCTGGTCAGCCACAGCGCGTTGCTGTCATCAGGATCGACCGGCGACACGCCAACGGTGCCGATACCAGGTGCACCCACGAACGCTGTGCTGCCCCATCCCTGTTTGCCGGGGGTGAACACCGACAGGCGATTCTTGACATGGTCCATCACGTTCAGGATCAGGTGATCTTTGGTCCATGCATAGCTCGCCAATGCCGCGTGATCGGTGGGCGCAAACAGCACGCTGAAGTCACGCTTGCCGGCCATGAACGCGTCGAAATGGGTCGCGATCAACGCGCCCGCCGCGTAGGTCTTGCCGCCGGCGGTATACGGCTCCCGCAGTTCCAGCAGCAGCCAATCCTTGTGCACAGCCTTTTGCGCGGAATTGGGGGCATCAACCTTGGTCAGCTGACCGTTCGCGCCGCGCAGGTACAGCTCATCGTTGTAGAACGCCAGGGTGCGGCTGATGAAATCACGCTCGAAGCCGGGAGTGTCGTCATGCAGCGCCGAAATGTACATGTCATCGGGCTTGCCTGCGTACACGAGCTTGGCCGATGCCAGCGGCGTGCCGCGCGTCCATTGTTTGACCATGCGCGGGTAGCCCGAGCTGGTGAGTGTGCCCGCGCCGAAATCAGTGAAGACGTACACCGTATTTTCGTCGATCCAGCCCAGCCCACCCTTGGCCTCCGGGCGAAAGAAACCGTCCTGCACGAACTGCTTGGTGGTGAGGTCGAACTCGCGGGTGACATCGGCGTCGGAGCCGCCCGGCGACAGCGCGATCAGACAGCGCTGGTACTTCGGCCGCAGGCAATTGGCCCCGTGCCAGACCCATTGCGTGCCTTCGGCAGTATTGAGCGCGTCCAGATCCAGCACGGTTTCCCATGCCGGTTCCGGCTTGCGGTATTCATCCAGCGTGGTGCGCCGCCACAGGCCGCGCTGGTGCTGCGCGTCCTTCCAGAAGTTGTAGTAATACGCACCGATTTTTTCGACACCCGGAATCTTGGCGGTGGAATCCAGGCTGGCGCGGATCTGCGCTTCCAGTGTCTTGAACGGCGCGCTGCTGGCGATGTCCGCCTCCGCCTTGGCATTGCGCGCCTTGACCCAATCCAGCGACTTTGCACCGCTGACATCCTCCAGCCACGCATACGGATCGTCTTGCGGCGGGGTTTGTGCGGCGGCACCGCCGGCAATGGCGAGGCCGGCCAATAGAACGGCGTTGGAAATGTGCGGCATGAGACATCCGTGCGGTGGAAAACAGACCACAACGCTACCATGCAGGCCAAGCTGCGGTGATGTATCAGAAGTCAGACACGCCGCGCCTGCGCCCGCCGCCGACGCGGCAAACGCAAAGCCAGCTTGGGTAGCGGCCAGCCACGCAAACTCCACCACGCCACCAGCGGCATCCCCAGCAACCACAATGGCAACCAACCCAGATAGACGTTGTGACCACGTGCGGCGGGGAGCAAGAGCACCGCCAACGCCCCCGACACCACGCAAAAGCGCAGGCAAGCATCCAGTTCTTGACGAATCATCGCAGTAGCTCCAAAGCAGGCAAGGCAAGGATGAACAGCCTGACGCAAGCGCATCTCACGGCCTGCGACGCGCACGCCAATAGCGCCCGAACCACCCCAGTTGCTGCTCTAAACATCCAACGGACTACGCACCCCACGCCCCCCCCGATTCAACACATGGGTGTAAATCTGGGTCGTCGCCACATCCTTATGGCCCAGCAATTCCTGAATGGTGCGAATGTCATACCCTGCTTCCAGCAAATGCGTGGCAAATGAATGCCGCAAGGTGTGCGCACTGAGTGATTTGGTAATTCCACTCGCGGCCCGCGCCCTCTTAAGCGCGCGTGACAGCACGGCATCATCAAAATGATGGCGATGCTCACCGCCAGTGCGCGGATCAATTGAGCGCCGCGCAGCAGGAAATACAAATTGCCATCCAAAATCCCTACCGGCATTTGAATATTTTCGCGCAAGTGCGTGCGGCAACAGGGTTTCACCAAACCCCAACTCCAAATCCTGATGATGCAGCACCCGCGCACGCGCAACCTCCCTGCGCAACTCCTCCTCAATTGACCGCGGCAGCATCGTGCGTCGATCCTTGCCCCCCTTACCATCACGCACCGTAATTTCGTTGCGAGCAAAATCAAGATCCTTCACCCGCAACCGCAGACACTCCATCAAACGCATGCCGCTGCCATACAACAGACTCGCCAACACCCATGGCCGGCCCTCCATCATCGCCAACAACCGGCGAACCTCCTCTACCGACAACACGGTTGGCAACCTCCGCTGAGACTTGGCACGAAAGACCGCGTCCATCCACGGCAAATCGATCTTCAACACCTCACGATACAAAAACAGCAACGCCGATAACGCCTGATTTTGCGTACTTGCCGCCACCGCTCCTTCCACCGCTAAACTGCTCAAGAACGACTCCACCTCCACCGCCCCCATCTCCCGAGGGTGCCGCCAACCGTTGCTGGAGATGAACCGACGAATCCAACCGGTATATGCCTGCTCGGTTCGTAAACTGTAGCGTTTGGTCCGTATCCTTGACCGAACTACGTCGATCAGCCCAGGTTTGAGCGAGTCCGACACATCACTGACTACACCCGCATTTTTGTCATTTCCCAACATACCGACCCCGCATTCGAATGCATATTCGCAAGCATTCAGCCAAACAAGGCACGTCAACCAGCAGCTAATGCCTTGATTTAGGGTAGGATTTCCACTTGACCACCGACAACACAAAAGCGACTATCCCCCCCTACGCCCCGCTTTTGGGGTCTACTTGGTGTTAGGTTTAGCGCGGAATTTTTTGGGGATATGCGGGCTTTGCATTGAATTG
>NZ_CALMPC010000007.1:0-46835 GCF_937872235.1 uncultured Thermomonas sp. | reverse complement strand
GTCCTAAAATTGCATAGGCTTGAGGAATGCCCCATTCCATCGGGCTATGCGCAACAACAACATTACTGCAACAGTGATCAACATGATCACCAGCAGCGAACTTTCCGGACCGAACATCCCTCCCGTCAACCAGTCAGGCCCCGCATAACGGGTTTCTAGCGGCGCTAGTGCGCGCCAGTCTTTGATGCCGGAAAGCGGCACGCCACTGAGCAAAATGGTGAAGTTCCATGCTGCGTGGTTGGCGACCACCACCCACAGGTTGCGAGTCAGTATGAACACACCGGCCCAGAGCAGCCCCAGCATGGTCACCGACACAAGCATGGCCGCTACGTCCCAGATCCCGCCATGCTTTATGTTTTCCAAGTGCGCCAGGGCGAATATCACCGATTGCACTGCTAAAGCCGCCACTGTCCCCCAAGCCCGTTCCAGCACCCGAAAGAGCAAACAGCGGTAGATCAACTCTTCCAAGGTGGCCGCTATTCCAATGAGAACCGCCACGCCCAACAGCGCCGGCGAGGCTTCGCGGAACAGAACTAGTTTGTAAGCGCCGAGCGCAAACAACACGGTGATCGGAAACGCGATCAAGGCGGCACCGCTGGTGCCGCCAAGCATCAAGCGAACAGGGTGCAGTTCCAACTCGCTCGATTCTCGCTTCTCATACCAGTGCGTATAAGCCCAGTAGCCCGCGATTGCCGCGAGGAAAATACCGGCGCGCCTGAGTGCACTCAACCATTCGGGCCCAGGCCGGAACATCGTATCGATTAGTGGCAGCAGGCCCTGTCGAAATATGAAGATCGCTCCCAAGACGGCTATCCCGCCGACCAGCAATGAACCTAGCGTTCTGGTGGCGATGCGTAGGTGCCATCCGATACCTCTAGGTGTGGTGAGGGTATGCTCCGTCAGAGCATGTTTCGAAAGCATGGCAATTTCCAGTGCGGCATAGATGCAGCCTGCAGCCAGAGGTGGCAACTCATCGACCACTTTGCGACGAAGCAACTGAAATGGTAGACAAAGCAGAGAATGCGGCGACGAGCACCCATCCCGCGATCTAGCACCTGAGTTAAGCCGCGCCGCGAAGCGGCGTCGGCTTGGACGAATGGTTAGGCACCGGCCTAGCCAAAGAAACACCCGTGCTTGCCCACCTCGCTACTGATTATTTCGGACCTTCGTCAACATCGTCCAAGCCGGCTCGGCTATCTCGTTGCCGTCGCTTACGGGCCAGCTGGCATGGCTTGCGTGGGGATCTGCCTCAAATGGATTGCGCTTGCCGCTACCATCGGGTGATGGCGCAACCATTCGCTCAAGCCGACTCCGCTTCATTGCATCGCATTAGCACAGCAAAATTGTGGTGGTGCTGGCAATCGGGATATCCCGGTACAACGACGGCTTGCCGGCAGCGGTGCGATCAACACCGCACAACGCCCTGTTATCCGCATTTGCTGTACCCGCAATTCAAACACGTTGCACAGCCATCCATGATCACCAGCGCCTTGGTGCTGCACTTGTGGCACATGCTGGCGCTGGGCGGGAAGGTTGCGCCATCGCCAGTGACTTCGATGTCTTCGGGGTGACTGGCGGCGCTGCTGATGATGTCGCTACTGGCACTCAGGACGTCAGTGTTTTTTTTTTGGCTCTGTTCGTAGGCGCGGCGCTTTTCGGCAATCAATGCGCGTTGATGCTCGCTCATCTCCGGGTCGTGCAGCATGCCGATGGATTTCAGATGGTCTTCCACAATGCTGCCAAGCTCAGCCACCAGTGACGGCATATACACCCCGCCGGCTTTGAAATAGCCGCCGCGCGGGTCGAACACGGCTTTCATTTCTTCGACCAGGAATGCCACATCGCCACCCTTGCGGAATACCGCGGACATGATGCGGGTCAGCGCCACGATCCATTGGAAATGCTCCATCGACTTGCAGTTGATGAACACTTCGAACGGGCGGCGGTGTTCGTGCTCGGTGTCGGCGTTGAGCACGATGTCGTTGATGGTGACATACATGGCATGTTCCACCAGCGGCGATTTGATTTTGTAGGTCGAACCAATCAGGACTTCCGGGCGTTCGATACGCTCATGCATCTGGATGACGTTATCGATGGCGTCATCGGCAAGGGCAATCACCGGTGCGGCCGGTGCGGCCGGTGCGGATTGCTTGGCCTTGTCTTCCGGGGTGACCACGGCGTAGCTCTTGATTTTTTTGTCGATCCTGACGGTCATGACCTTGACTCTGTAGTTTGTGTTGTAAGCGGTTTGACGGTGTAACGAGGCGGGATTGCAGGCACCACGCCCGGGAGTGACCGGGCGGGCGCATGACGTTGCATTACTTGCTGGCGGTCTTTCCAGCCGCTTTCTTTGCGACTTTCTTCACTGCCTTTTTTACGGTTTTCTTGGCTGGCGCCTTGCTTGTTGCAACTTTCTTGGCGGGCACCTTCTTGACTGCGGTCTTGGCGGGCGCTTTCTTGGCCGGTGCTTTTTTCGCAACAGCTTTCTTCGCCGGAGCCTTCTTGGCCACTTTTTTGGCGGCCACTTTTTTCTTCAAGCCGGCGACTTCCTTCTTTGCATCCTTGCTGGCAGTGGTCAGCTTCTTTTTCGTCGCCGCGACTGCTTTCTTGACGGCTTTGCGGGCTTTGGCGACCCTGGTCTTGACCGTCTTTTCTGCGGACTTGGCAGCCTTTTTCGCTTCGGCTACTTTGGTTTTGACTTTTTTCTCGGCGGTTTTTGCTGCCTTCTTCACCTTGGCCACGGTGGCACTGGCACTGCTGGCCACTGCATCGCTCACTTCCGCAACTTTCTCTTTCACAGTCTCAACGGCATCCGACGCCATTGCCGCTACTCCATCTCCATTGCTCATGTGCCCTCCTCATGGGGCGTTGGTGGTTGGGTACAACAACGCGATCCTATACCCGTGAAAGCAGCAGGTGTACTGGCGGTGCGAAGCGGCCGGCGCGGCGGTTAAAACTTCCCGTAATAGCCTTCCTTCAGCGCATCGAACAAATTGGCGGCGGTGTGCAGCTCGCCGTCGTATTCAATCTGCTCGTTGCCCTTCACTTCCAACACCTGACCATCCTCCAGCTCGAAGCGGTAGAGGGTGTTTTCAAGGTCGGCTTCTTTCACCAGCACGCCTTGGAAAGCCGCAGGATTGAAGCGGAAGGTGGTGCAGCCCTTCAGGCCTTGCTGGTAGGCGTAACGGTAGATGTCCTTGAAGTCTTCATACGGATAATCGGTGGGCACATTGGCGGTTTTGGAGATGGAGGAATCCACCCACTTTTGTGCCGCTGCCTGCACATCGACATGCTCTTTGGGGCTGATGTCGTCGGCGCTGATGAAGTAGTCCGGCAACTTGGCGGCGATGTCTTCGGCAAACGGCATCGCCTTGGCATTGATCAGTTCGCGATAGGCCAACAGCTCGAACGAAAACACATCGACCTTTTCCTTGGACTTCTTGCCTTCGCGAATCACATTGCGGCTGTAGTGGTGGGCGAAGCTAGGCTCGATGCCGTTGGAGGCGTTGTTGGCCAGTGACAGCGAGATGGTGCCGGTGGGCGCGATGGAGCTGTGGTGGGTAAAACGGCAGCCCACTTCGGCCAATGCATCCACCAAGTCCGGCGCCACGCTGGCCACTTGCTGCATGTAGCGGCTGTACTTGGCATGCAGCACGCGGCCTTCGATTTTCTGGCCGATTTTCCAACCGTCCTTGCCCATTTCCGGACGCTTGCGCAGCATCTCTGCGCTGACGTCGAACACTTCATCCATGATCGGCGCAGGGCCTTTTTCCTTCGCCAGTGCAAGGCCGGTTTCCCAGCCGGCCACCGCCATGTTGCGGGCGATGGCTTCGGTGAATTCGCAGGACTGCTTGCTGCCGTACTTCATCTGCAGCATGGTCATGGTGCTGCCCAGGCCCAAAAAACCCATGCCATGGCGGCGCTTGCGCATGATCTCGTCGCGCTGCTGCTTGAGCGGCAGGCCGTTGACCTCGACCACGTTGTCCAGCATGCGGGTGAACACGCGCACCACTTCCTTGTATTCCTCCCAGTCGAACGTGGCCTGGTCGGTGAATGCATTGCGCACAAACTTGGTCAAGTTGACCGAGCCCAGCAAGCACGCGCCATACGGCGGCAACGGCTGCTCGCCGCAGGGATTGGTGGCGCGAATGGTTTCGCACCACCAGTTGTTGTTCATCTGATTGACCTTGTCGATCAGGATGAAGCCCGGCTCGGCGAAGTCGTACGTGGAGACCATGATCATGTCCCACAGGTGGCGGGCGCGGATGTGGCCGTAAATCTTGCAAGCCACCAGCCCGTCTTCGCGTGCGATGTAACTGCGCTGGGTGGGCCAATCGCGCCACACCACCTGGCTGGCATCGTCCAGATTGATTTCGCCGCGTTCCTTGATGTTGACCGGGAATACCAACGGCCAGTCGGCATCATCTTCCACCGCCTGCATGAAGCCGTCGGTGATCAACAAGGACAGGTTGAACTGACGCAGGCGGCCATCTTCGCGCTTGGCGCGGATGAAGTCTTTCACGTCCGGATGCGACACATCGAACGTGCCCATCTGCGCGCCACGGCGGCCACCGGCGCTGGACACGGTGAAACACATCTTGTCGTAGATATCCATGAACGACATCGGGCCGGAGGTATACGCGCCCGCACCGGCCACGAACGCACCCTTCGGGCGCAGCGTGGAAAACTCATAGCCAATCCCGCAACCGGCTTTCAAGGTCAGGCCGGCTTCGTGCACTTTGTCGAGGATGCCGTCCATCGAATCTTCAATGGTGCCGGAGACGGTGCAATTGATGGTCGAGGTGGCCGGCTTGTGTTCCTGCGCACCGGCGTTGGAGGTGATGCGGCCGGCCGGAATCGCACCACGGCGCAGCGCCCAGGTGAAGCGCTCCTGCCAGTACTGCTGCAGCTCGACGGTGGGCTCGGCCAGCGCCAAGGCCTTGGCCACGCGCTGGTAGGTGGCGTCGATATCGACATCCAGCGGCACGCCCTGCTTGGTCTTCAGGCGGTATTTTTTATCCCAGATGTCCATTGATGCCGGTTGCATCGGAATGTCCTGATTTGCGTCCGCGGCCACCACTTCCAACCTCGCCGTGCTCATGCCTTTGAACTCTCCTGTCCTTGTATAGACCCGCACTGAAGGCGAGCCCGTTGTTTTGTCCCACCACCGATCTGGATCGGTGGCGGCACTGCCGGCTGCAACTGCACGCAGCCGATGAATTCATCATTGTCTTGGCGTTGCCGCCAGTTGCCGCAAAGTCACGCGCCGTTCCCCATTGACGTCGACCGTCTTGGCCGGCAGCGCCCCCCTGCGCTATCAGCCTCGCCACGAGTCTCGCCACTAGGATTGGGTCTTGCCGAGACGGCAAACCACAAGATCTAGTGGCCTGACCGCTAAGACCATACCACCGTGCGGGACCAAGTCAACGTCAAAATTTTTGAAACCCGGCTTGCAAATTTGCGCGAGCCGCTAACATCTCACTGTGGCGCGGGTTTGGTGATTGCTGGCCGAGCAATGGGAGAAATCTGAATACGCGCCAGACTTGCTGCGCTGCAAAACTTCAGAATCCTGACTCGGTCACTGCGCATGGCTTCAGCCACGATTGCAGATGCTTTGCTGAAACTGAACAGCGTTGCGTACTACTGTATGGCTGCCATGAAAACCGCGACCAAGACCTTGCTTGCCCTGACCGCTGCTGCCGCATTTGGCGGGTTTGCCGCCACTTCGCTGAACCTGATGCTGGAACAGCCGGCGCGCGCCACGCCGCCGCCCCCCGCACCAGCCCCCGTGGGCGGCACCTTGCCGGTGGCGGTGGCCAGCACGCCGATGCCGTCGCTGGCACCCATGCTGAAAAAAGTGCTGCCCGCCGTGGTCAGCGTCAACACCAAGCAACGGGTGCGGGTAAACACGCCGTTTGGCGATGACCCGATGTTTCGCCGCATGTTTGGCATCCCCGAAGAACGCATTGCGCAGTCGCTGGGCTCCGGGGTGATCATTGATGCCCAGCGCGGACTGGTGTTGACCAATAATCACGTGGTCGAAGATGCCGATGAGGTGTCGGTGATGTTGGCCGATGGTCGCACGTTGAAGGCCGAGTTCGTAGGCTCCGATCCGGATACCGACGTGGCACTGATGCGGATCCCGGCGCAACATCTGACGGCGATCCCGGTGGCTAACAGCGACCTGTTGCAGACCGGTGATTTCGTGGTCGCGATCGGCAACCCGTTCGGGTTTGGCCAGACCGTCACCTCAGGCATTGTGTCGGCGGTAGGCCGCAATAATCTGCCCGGCGCCGGCTTCCAGAACTTCATCCAGACCGATGCCAGCATCAATCCCGGTAATTCCGGTGGCGCCTTGGTCAACCTCAACGGCGAGCTGGTGGGGATCAATACCGCCAGCTACAACCGGCAGGGTTCGATGGCCGGCAATATCGGGCTGGGCTTTGCGATTCCCGCCAACCTGGCTACCCGGGTCAAGGATCAATTGTTGGCCGGTGGCGTGGTACGGCGCGGCACCTTGGGCATCGACACCCAGGACGTGGATGCACGGCTGGCGAAGGGACTGGGCTTGCTGGAAGCGCGTGGCGCCATCGTCACCCGCGTCTATCCCGGCTCCGCTGCCGGCAGCGCGGGTTTGAAGGTGGGCGATGTGGTGGTGGCCGCCAATGGCCAACCCATCGACAACGCCGAGGCCTTGCGCAATTTCCAGGGCCTGCAAGCAGCCGATGCCACGGTGGTGCTGGATGTACGCCGCGAAGGCAAGCCGCTGCAACTGCGCAGCGGTCTGCGCGAAGCGCCCAAGGCACTGGCCGGCGCCCAGCTGGATGCGCGCCTGGGTGGGGCCAGTTTTGCCGATTTACCCGAATCGCTGCGCCGGCAAGGCCTGGCTGGGGTGGTGGTGGACGAGGTCACGCGCGGCAGCCGCGCCGCCCAAAACGGCCTGCAGCGCGGCGATGTGGTGCTGGCCGCCAGCAGCGGTGATTTCAGCGACCTCTCCAGCTTCCGCGCCAGTCTGGCCAAACCCCCGGCGCAGCTGGTGCTGCGCGTGCTGCGCGGCAATGTCAGCGGGCAATTGCAGATGCGATGACGCAGACATCCACAAACGGTGCGACACTTGATCTTACCCACAGAAAGAGGACGCGGCAGATGAGCGAACATACCGAAGCGGTCAAGAGCAATCTGGGCGATGCCGGTGCGCATTTGAAGCAGGCCGTCAGCGCGGCAAGTGGCGCAATCAAAAGTGCGGCGGGTGCGGCCGGTGACGAGTTGCGCGTGGGCAAGGCGCAAGTGAAATCCGAACTGGCAGACGGTGCCGTGGCCGGCTTGGGTGCCGCTGAACATCTGGGCGGTGCCACCGGCGAGCAAGTCAACGCGCTGATGGACAAAGGCCGCGACCTGCTCGACAGCGCCGCCGAATTGATCCGTGAACGCCCATTGGCGGCATTTGGTGTGGCGTTTGCGGCGGGCTGGATTATTTCCAAGCTCGGCCGCAGCGATAAATAAGCGGCCGGCATGATCGGCGACGAACACGCCACGCCAACAGACCCAACCGAGCCCGCTGCTGCCGATGCCGCGGTGGAGGCTGTGCAGGCGCTGGGTCAACAAGCGCGCAGTGCAGCGCAGTCTGTATTGGAAACCGGCAAGGCAATGGCGACATTGTTGCACGCCGATTTGGCCTTGGCCGGCACCGCCAGCCTGCGTGCGCTGATCCTGATCGGCGTCGCATTAGCGTTGGGTGGCTCGTGCTGGTTGTTGTTGATGGCAACGCTGGTGGCGCTATTGCAACTGGCGGGCTTGTCCTGGCTGCTGGCCTTGCTGCTGGCGGCAGCGCTTAGCTTTGCGGGAAGTGCGGCTGCGGGATGGTTGGCAGTGCGCTATTTCAGGTGCGCCGAGTTGGCGGCCAGCCGTCGGCAATTGGCCAAATGGGGCTTGATCACCTTCAAGGAGGGCACATGAGCCTGAAGGCACAGCAGGCGCGGGTGCAGCAAGCCGAGCAGGCGCTGCAGGCGCGCGTTGCCGAGACATCAAGTCAGGCTCGGCAACTGGCTGCGTGTTGGCATGCCAACCTCAGTCCTGGGCGGGTGATTGTGGCGGGCCTGGCACTGGGGTTTGTAGTGGGTCGCGCACGCCCGCTGCAATGGGCTGGAAGCGCTGGTGTCTTGACAATGCTGCGCAGCGTTTCGCAATTATTCGCAGATGTGCAGGTGCAACTGGATGCGGTCAGTGGTGCCACCACTGAGAACTCCCCCCCTGCGCGATAGTGCGTCCTGCACCGGATGCAGGCCTACAATAGGATGGTGAATTCCTCCATCCGCGCCATCACCTTCGATCTCGACGACACCCTGTGGCCGTTCGCTCCCATCGGCGAACGCATCGAGAACGCACTGCACGCATGGTTTACCGAACACAGCCCGCGCACCGCTGAACGTTTTCCTATTTCGGAAATGCGTGCACTGCGCGAACGGGTGTTCACGGAGTTCCCCGAGCATGCGCATGATCTGGGCCTGTTGCGGCGGCTCAGCATCGAACGCGCATTGCACGAAAGTGGCGATGACCCGGCATTGGCCAGCGCCGCCTATGCGATTTTTTTTCACGAACGCAACCGGGTGGACTTCTACCCCGACGCGATGCCCGGCCTGCAACGTATCGCCGCACAACGGCCGATCGCCGCATTGACCAATGGCAATGCCGATTTGGCGGTGATCGGCATTGCCAGTTTATTTCGCTTCCAACTGGGGGCTCGCGAATATGGCGCGCCTAAACCCGACAGCGGATTTTTCCAGGAAGCCTGCCGCCGGTTGGGCGTCGCCCCGGATAACGTCTTGCACGTGGGCGATCATCCACACATGGATGTGCAAGGTGCCGCCAACGCTGGCCTGCACACGTGCTGGATCGATCGCGGCGACCACCATTGGCCGAACGATCTGGCTCCACCCGATGTGCATGTCACCACACTCACTGCGCTGGCCGCTTGGCTGGAGTCCGGCGCGTCTTCCGGGAATCTGCCATGACCTTGCCCTCTGCCTATACCCATGACACCACCGCCGCATTGCCACTCCACCTGATCGGCAAATCCGACCATGCCGAATGGCTGGCAGCGCAGCCTGCACATGTGCAAGCGTGGCTTGCGAGTCATCGTTTTGATGGCAGCAGCGGCAGTGCGCACACTTGGGCGGATGCCAATGGGCAACTGGCCGGTGCGGTCCTCGGGATTGATGATGCGCTGGATCCGTATGCCTACGCGCATGCGCCGCGCGCGCTGCCAGCCGGTATTTGGCACGCAGTCACCCCGCTCGATCCCGCTGCACGCAACGCGCTGCAACTGGGCTGGGGCTTGGGCTGTTACCGTTTTGATCGCTACAAGGCGTCCACTCGGGCCACGCCACAGCTGGCGTTGCCCGGTTTCGACAGCGAAACCCTGGACATATTGGCGGCCTGCCTGCGGGTGCGTGACCTAGTCAACACCCCCACCGAACACATGGGCCCGGATGAACTGGAAGCCATAGCGCGCACCGTGGCAACTGCGCATGCGGCCTGCATCACCGTCATCGCCGGCGACGACTTGTTGACGCACAACTATCCGACCATTCATGCAGTAGGCCGCGCCTCGCATCGCGCACCGCGCTTGATCGAACTCAGCTGGGGCGATGCCGCGCATCCGCATATCGTGCTCTGCGGCAAGGGCGTTTGCTTTGACACCGGCGGGCTGGATCTGAAAGCCGCTGCCGGCATGCGCAACATGAAAAAAGACATGGGCGGTGCCGCGCATGCACTGGCACTGGCCGAACTGGTGATGGCGCGCAAACTGCCACTGCGCATCACCTTGCTGATTGCTGCCGTGGAAAATGCAGTCGGGCCGAATGCATTCCGCCCCGGCGACATCATCACCACACGGCAAAACGTGAGCGTGGAAATCGACAACACCGATGCCGAAGGCCGGCTGGTGCTGTGCGATGCGCTGACACGCGCGTGTGAATTAAATCCGGCGCTGTTGCTGGATTTCGCCACACTTACCGGTGCCGCACGTATTGCATTAGGCCCTGACCTGCCTGCGCTGTATGCCAACGACGATGCCCTGGCCAATGCATGGCTCAACGCCGGCATGCAAACCCGTGATCCGTTGTGGCGGATGCCGCTGTGGCGCCCTTACTTGCGCTATCTCACCAGCGGCATTGCTGATCTAGCCAATGCCAGCAACTCCAGCATGGCCGGCAGCGTGACCGCCGCCTTGTATCTGGAACGCTTTGTCAGCGAGGGCACGCGCTGGGCACATTTGGATGTGTATGCGTGGAACGACAGCGATCGCCCCGGCCGCCCCGCAGGCGGCGAAGCGTTGGGCCTGCGTGCAGCATTCGCGATGCTGCAAGCACACTGCCTGTAGAGCAGAGCAGTGCAAGCTTCGCTCCAAGGATGTTTGCTGCTGCGCTCTGCGGCTCTACAACCAGCCCTTCTGCCGCGCCAGCCGATAGGCTTCGATGCGGTTGCCGACGCCGAGTTTGCCGATGGCTTCCGACAAGTAATTGCGCACGGTGCCGTGCGAGAGATTGAGCTGCTGCGCGATTTCGCTGGCGGATAGGCCTTCACCGGCCAAGCGCAGGGCTTGGCGTTCGCGATCGCTCAAAGGGTCGGCTTCGCCCCAGGCGTCGATGGCCAATTGCGGGTCGATGGCGCGGCCGCCGCGTTGCACGTTGCGGATGGCGTCGGCCAGTTGTTCGGCAGGGGCATCTTTCAGCAGATAGCCGCGCACGCCGGCATCCAATGCTCGCCGCAAGAAACCGGCACGCGCAAACGTGGTGACGATCACCACTTTCACCGGAAGTTCATGGCGGGCGATGCGTTGCGCCAACTCCAGGCCGGTCAGGCCGGGCATTTCGATGTCGGTCACCAGCACGTCGGGTTTGAGCCGCTGCACCTCGCGCCACGCCGCTTCGCCGTCGGCAGCGCTGCCAACAACCTCAAGATCCGATTCCAACGACAACAGCGCCGACAATGCGCCACGCAGCATCGCCTGATCTTCGGCCAGCAAAATACGGATCATGCGTGCCCCTGAACTTCGCGTGGCAGCACACCCACCGCGCCCACCGCGCGCAAGGGCAACAGCGGTTCGTGCCAAACCAAGGGCACCCGCACCAGCAACTGGGTGCCGCCGGCGCGCGGCGAGTCCACGCTCAGGCTGCCGCCCAGCGCGCGCACGCGGTCGCGCATGCCTGACAGGCCATTGCCATCCACGCTCACGCCGCCGCGTCCGTTGTCACGGATGCGCAGTTGCACGGCGTTGTCTTCCCGCACGAATTCCACCTGCGCCTGCACCGCCTGCGCGTGCCGGGAAATATTGGTGACCGCTTCACGCAACACCAGCGCCAACCCGCGTTCCACCTCGGGTGGCAAGCCTTGCGGCGGCGGCGCGTAGTCCAATTGTACCTGCGTGGTTTCCAGCAACAATTTGGCCGAAGCCAATTCCGCGGCCAGGTCGGTGGCACGGATGCCCGTCACCGCGCTGCGTACTTGCGCCAGCGCTTCGCGCGCCACGCGTTCGGCGTCTTCCATTTCACTTTTGGCGCGGGCCGGATCACGCTCGAATAGTTTGCGCGACAGCTCCAGCTTCAGGGTGATCAGCGACAAGGTATGGCCCAGCAGGTCGTGCAAATCCCGGCCAATGCGCTCGCGCTCGGCAGTGGCGGCCAATCGCCGCACTTCGTCATGCGACAGTGCCAGCGCCGCGTCTTTCTCCTGACTGGCATGTTCGACATTGATGATGGTGCCAACGACGAAGGTCATCACCGGCACCCACAACCACAGCGAAGACGGATACCCAATCCACGCCGCCACTGCCACATACACAAGATTCATGGCCAACAGTTGCAAGGCATAGCTGACAAAGCGCGGCCGCTGTCCGGACACCCGCAACATCACACAGCCGAATACGAAATAACTCAACCCCGATGGATACCAGCGCAGCAGCAGCAAACTCAGCGCCGCCATCGCCAGCGCATAACGCCAGCCGTGGCGGCGCGGACCCACGATCACCTTGACGTACAACCACAGAAACACCGGGTAAGACAGCAGCGTGAGTGCACCCCAGCGCAGGCTGTAGCCTTCGCCAAACAAGGGCGTGAGAAAGATCCACAACGACCACAGCAAATGGATGCCGTTCGTCCACGGTGATTTGCCACGCCGAATATCGAATGCCGCCGCCGAATCCGGCGCGGGGGTGAGGTGTTGGCGCAACCAAGTGGGCAGAGTCATGTGGATATCCTAAGCCAATGCCTTAGCCATAGCGGCGCAAACGGCGTGCGGCAAGCAGCAGGAACCCGATCGTGAAGCCCAGCAACACCAGTACATGCGGCCACGCGGCGCCGGTAGTGAAGCCCACCGCGCGCTGTGCCAACACATTCAAGTGATAGCTGGGCCAAATCGGCGCCAGCTGTTGCAGCAGCTTGGGCATCATCGACAATGGGAACCACAGCCCGGACAAGAACGCCATCGGCAGATAGATCATGTTGAGCAAGCCCGGTGCGCCCTGGCCTTTGAGCAGGGTGCCCACCCACAAGCCCAGTGCGCAGAACGGCAACACGCCCAGCGCATCCACTACCAGCAAGCTGGCCACCTGCGCGGCATTCAGCGATGCATGCGCCAGACCCAGCGCCAACGCCAGCAACAACGCGCCGACCACGAACGCCACGCACACCGCCATCAACATCTTGCCCAGCAAGTAGGCTCCAGGTGGCATTGGCAGGGCGCGCTTCAAGGTCAACAGGCCGCTATCACGCTCCAGCGCCAGCGACACGCCAAAGCCAAACAAGCCCGGCGCGATCACCCCGAAGCTGCTGTAGCTGGCCAGCATGTAGCGTGCCGCTTCGTCGTTGCCGTGATTGAGCACCAAGCCGAACATCACGAAGAACACATTCGGAAACAGGATGATCGGCAACAAGAACCCGGGGTTGCGCAGATAGCGCAGCACTTCGCTGCGCGCTTCTTCCAGATACGCAGCAAACACACGGCGGCGCGGCATGGTGACGGTCATGTTCATCAGGCGGCCTCCGCCATGGTTGGGGATGCCTGGGCATCGCGGGTAAGTTCGGTAAATACTTCAGACAAGCCGGCAGCGCGTATTTCCAGTGACGACAGCGTGATGTCTTCGGCCAGCAGGCGACGTACCAGCAGCTCGACATATTCGGTGGACAGGCACAGGCGCTCGCCATCGCTGCGTGCTTCGACCACTTCCGGCCATGCGGCAACGTCTCCCAGCGGCAAGCGCGTGGAACACCACACCCGCTTGAGTGCAATGCGTGCGCGCAGCGCGTCCACACTGCCTTCGCTGATCACGCGGCCGTGCGCCATCACGCAGACGCGGTCGGCCAATGCCTCGGCCTCTTCCAGATAATGGGTGGTCAGTACCACCGCATTGCCTTCGGCGATCAAATGGCGAATGGCGGCCCACAATTTCTGCCTGGCGTCGATGTCCATGCCCACGGTGGGCTCATCGAGGAACAACAAGCGAGGCCGCCCGCATAGGGCCAATGCAAATTGCACGCGCCGCTGTTGGCCACCGGAGAGTTTGCCGTAGGGGCGATGCAGAAGATCGGCCACGCCAGCCAACTCGGCGCTTTCGAGCACACTGCGCGGGTTGGGATAGTAGCTGGTGGTCAGACGAATCAATTCACCCACGCGCAAGGTGGGCGGCAGTTGTGCGTCCTGCAACATCACTCCGATCTGGCGCCGTGCGGCGATGTTCTGCGGGTCGTGGCCGAACAATTCCACGCTGCCAGTATCGGCGCGGATCAGCCCCAGCAGCAGGCCAATCGCGGTGGTTTTGCCTGCGCCATTGGGACCAAGCAGGGCCAACAATTCACCGTTGCGCAGTTCCAGATCGAAACCGTTGAGTGCGCGCAATGGGCCGTAGTGCTTGCTGACACCGTGCAGCCGTGCCAGTGCGGTGTTTGCAACATGTCGCATCGTAGTGTCCTGAGCGGGAGTGGTGTCATCTTCGGGTTGCACGGGCGCAATACCCATTCCCCACCGTCATCGCAATGACATGACAGTTGTCAGCGGACAACGCCCGCGATGCCGCCTACTCTGGCCACCACTTCGCCACGGGCTGCGTGCACACTGTGCGCAACTTCATCCAAGCATCGACCTATGACCAGCCACGCCGACCTGCTCAATTCACTGAAGATTGACCGCAATGCCGTGCCGCCTGCGTCCTCGCGCAAGGGTCTGTGGATAGGCGTGGCCGTGGCTGCTGCGGTGGCTGTGATTGCCGGCGGCGCATTCGTGCTGCGCGGCGGCAAGGTGATGGATGTACAGGTGACCGAGGCCACCGCGATTGGCACCGGCGGCAGCGCCAATGCCTCGGTACTGGATGCCACCGGCTATGTGGTGGCGCGGCGCATGGCGACGGTGTCGGCCAAGGTGACCGGCAAGGTGCTCGAGATTATGATCGAAGAAGGCCAGCACGTTGAGGCAGGCCAGGTGTTGGCGCGGCTGGATCCGGTGGATGCCAATGCGCAGCGCACGCTGTCGGCCGCGCAACTTTCGGCCGCGCAAAGTCAGAGTGCCAGCGTGCAAGCACAGCTCAAACAAGCCGAAGCCGATGCCGTGCGCTTGTCGAGTTTGGTGAAACAACAATTGGTATCGCGTGCGCAGTTTGATCAAGCCATCGCCGCACGCGACGCCCTGCGCGCACAACTGGTCACCAGCCAGCGCAATGCACAGGTGGCGCGAGATGGATTGCAGATTGCCGATAACGGCGTGGACAACACCATCGTGCGGGCACCGTTTGCCGGGGTGGTGATTGCCAAGGCTGCGCAGCCGGGCGAAATCGTGTCGCCATTGTCAGCCGGCGGCGGCTTCACCCGGACCGGGATTGGCACGATTGTGGATATGGCCTCGCTGGAAGTGGAAGTGGAGGTGGGCGAGTCATATATCGGCCGCGTACAGCCGGGCATGGCCACCGAAACCGTGCTCAATGCCTATCAGGATTGGAAAATTCCGGGCAAGGTGATTGCGATTATCCCCGCCGCCGACCGCGGCAAGGCCACGGTCAAAGTGCGGGTGGCGCTGGATGCCAAAAATGACCCGCGCATCGTCCCCGACATGGGCGCACGGGTGAGTTTCCTGGAGGCGGCCAAACCCGCGCAAGCGCAAGCCAAGCCGGGCGTGTTGGTTCCTGCCAGCGCCATCGTGCAGCGAGACAATCAGGATGTGGCGTTCGTGATCCGTGGCGAGAAGGCCGAGCGCCGCACGCTGAAACTTGGCCGCACGCTGGGCGATGACCGCGAAGTGCTCAGCGGGATTGCCGGCGGTGAGCAGGTGGTGCAGTCACCGCCAGACAATCTGTCCGATGGCACCAAGGTGCGCATCGCGCAGGAATGAATTCCAATTTCAATCAGGTGAAACCCATGTCCACCCTCGTCAGTATTCGCAATCTGCACAAGACCTATCAGCGCGGGCCGGAGAAGGTCGATGTGCTGCGCGGCATTGATCTCGACATCATCCAAGGCGATTTCGTCGCCTTGATGGGCCCGTCGGGCTCAGGCAAAACCACCTTGCTCAATTTGATTGGCGGGCTGGATTCGCCAAGTTCCGGCAGCATTGAAGTGGCCGGCCAACACATCGAAACCCTGCGCGAAGGCCAACTGGCGCAGTGGCGCAGCAATCATGTGGGCTTTGTGTTCCAGTTCTACAACCTGATGCCCACCTTGAGTGCGCAAAAGAATGTGGAGTTGCCCTTGCTGCTGACCAATCTATCGGCCGCGCAGCGCAAACAAAATGCGGCCATCGCCTTGCAATTGGTGGGCCTGGCCGATCGCGCCAAACACAAACCCAATGAACTCTCTGGTGGTCAACAGCAACGCGTGGCGATTGCGCGGGCGATTGTTTCGGATCCCACCTTGTTGATTTGCGATGAGCCCACCGGCGATCTGGACCGGCAATCGGCGGAAGACATTCTGGGCTTGTTGCAAGAGCTCAACCGCACCCACGGCAAAACCATCGTCATGGTGACCCACGACCCCAAAGCCGCCGAGTACGCCACGCATACGCTGCATCTCGACAAGGGCAACCTGGTCGAACAGTCCGCGCACGCCTGAGCCGGAGACGCCGCATGAAATATTTTCATCTGATCTGGGCCGCATTGGCCCGCAGCAAAACCCGCACCTTGCTGACGCTGATGTCGGTGGTGGCGGCGTTCTTGCTGTTCGGCATGCTGGACTCGGTGCGGGTGGCGTTCAATTCCGGCGGTAGCGTGGCCGGTGCCAACCGCATGGTGACGATGTCGCGCCTATCCATCACGCAGATGCTGCCGTACAGCTTGGATGCGCAAGTGCGCGCGGTGCCGAACGTCAAGAAGGCCGCGTTTGCGGCTTGGTTTGGCGGTATCTACCGCGACCCGAAAAACTTCTTCGCCAATTTCAGTGTCAGCCCCGATTATCTGGACCTGTATCCGGAGTTCAAGTTGCCGGCGGCGCAGAAAAAAGCATGGCTGGCCGACCAACGCGGCGCGATTGTGGGTGAGGCCTTGGCCAAGCAATTTGGCTGGAAAGTGGGCGACACCATTCCCTTGCAGGCCACGATTTTCCCCACCAAGGGCAGCAATGATTGGCAGTTCACCTTGCGCGGCATCTACCACGTGGATGACCCCAAGCAAAAAGCGCAAGAGCGCGTGCTGTTTTTCCACTGGAAATATTTTGATGAAGCCAACGACTACGTGAAAGGCCGGGTGGGCTGGTGGATCGTGGAGCCGTCCAATGGCGGTAGCGCTGACCGGGTAGCCAAGGCCATCGACACATTGAGTGCCAACTCCGACCACGAAACCAAAACCCAGAGTGAAGCGGCCTTCAACCAAAGTTTTGCCAAGCAATTTGCCGATATTGGCTTGATTGTCTCGGCGATCATGGGCGCGGTGTTCTTCACCTTGTTGCTGCTCACTGGCAACACCATGGCGCAGGCCGTGCGCGAGCGCATCCCGGAATTGGCAGTACTCAAGACCATTGGCTTTTCCAACCGCAGTGTGCTGTGGCTGGTGCTGGGTGAATCGGTGCTGCTGGTGGTGCTGGGCGGCATATTGGGCATGCTGCTGGCGGCGGTGATTGTGCCGATGGTCAGTGCGGCCAGCGGCGGCATGATCCAGCTGCCTGGCTTGCTTGGCCAGACCTGGGGCATCGGGCTGGCACTGATGGTGGGTATTGGTGTGCTGGTGGGGCTGTTGCCGGCACTGCGCGGCATGCGCTTGAACATTGTTGATGCATTGGCCGGGCGCTGAAGGCTCGAAGAGGACACGCACATGAAACGATTTTTTTCGAGTTTGTTGACCGTGCTTGCACTGGCCACCGTACTGATGATCTGGATCAAGTTGCCTTGGTTCGCTGTACTCGGCATTGCCATCGCCATTGCACTGTGGCTGTTGGCGACCCGCAGCGGGCGATTGGCGCGCGAAGCCACCAAACTCGGGATTGCCGGATTGCCGCAGCGTTGGGGCGCATCCAGCGTGATCGTGATCGGGATTGCTGGTGTGGTCGGTGTGTTGGTGGCGATGTTGGCGATGGGCGAAGGCTTCAAGGCCACGCTGGATAAAACCGGCGATGACAGCACCGCGATTTTGCTGCGCGCCGGCTCGCAGGCGGAAACCAATTCGGTGATCACACGTGATCAAACGCCGCTGATTGCCGCCCTGCCCGGCATTGTGCGTGCCGCAGATGGCAAGGCCTTGGTGTCACCGGAGTTGTCGCAGGTGGTCAATCTGGTCAGCCGCAATGATGGTGGCGATGTGAATGTGCAATTCCGTGGTGTGGGCCCGCAAGGCTGGGCGATCCGCCCGCAGATCAAGATCGTGCAGGGCCGCAAGTTCAACCCGGGCTTGCGTGAAATCGTGATTGGCAAAGGCGCGCAAACCCAGTTCCGCGATATGGAGGTGGGCAAGCAATTGAAGCTGGCCAATCAACAATGGACGATCGTGGGTGTGTTTGAGGCCAAGGATTCGCACGACTCCGAATTGTGGACCGATGCCGATGTGTTGGGCCCGTCCTATCAACGGCAAGCGTTCCAGTCGGTGACGGTGAAGCTCACGGGCAAGTCCGGCTTCAAGCAACTCAAGGCGGCATTGGCCAGTGACCCACGCTTGAAGCTGGATGTGGCCACCACCCGCGACTACTACGGCAAGCAGTCGGAAGGCTTGACCAAGCTGATCAAAATCCTGGGCAGCGTGATCGGCGCGATCATGGCCATCGGCGCCGTATTTGGCGCACTCAACAGCATGTACGCAGCGGTGGCCGGGCGCGCTCGCGAAATTGCGACCTTGCGCGCACTGGGTTTCCGTGGCCTGCCGGTGGTGACGGCAGTGATGCTGGAAACCATGCTGTTGGCGCTGTTGGGCGGGGTGTTGGGCGCGTTGATTGCGTGGCTGGTGTTCAACGGCTACACGGTCAGCACATTGGGCAACAATTTCAGCCAGGTGGTGTTCCAGTTCAAAGTCAGTCCGGAGCTGGCGTGGACCGGCCTGAAATGGGCGCTGGGCATTGGTTTGGTCGGCGGGTTGTTCCCGGCGTTGCGGGCGGCGCGGCTGCCGGTCACCGAGGCGCTGCGTGCTGCCTGATGGCACCCTCTCCTTCCCCTTGAAGGAGAGAGGTTAGCCACGCCGCCGCGAACGCCACAGCCCCTCACCGGCATACAGCGCCAGTGCGATCCAGATAAAGCCAAAGCCAATCGCACGCTCGCGGCCAAACGGTTCACCCAGCACCAGCACGCCCATCAGCAATTGCAACGTGGGCGAGATGTACTGCAGCAGGCCCACCAGCGAATATGGAATGCGCTGCACGGCGGCGGCAAATCCGATCAACGGCAGTGCGGTGAGCACACCACCGAACACCAGCAAGCCAATCACGCCGGCACCCCACGCGGGGGTTTGGCCGTGCGCCAGCAAGTGGCCCTGCCCGCTGCTTTCCGCCCACAGCAAAAACGCCAACGCGGGCAGCAACAGAAACAGGCTTTCCACCCCCAAGCCGCGCACCGGTGGTGCGCCCAGCAGTTTGCGCACCAGACCATAGCTGCCGAACGAGATGGCCAGCGCCAACGCAATCCACGGAAAGCTGCCGTAGTTGCGGGTCAGCCACAGCACACCCAGTGCAGCGATGGCCACCGCAGCCCATTGCACACGGTTCAGCCGTTCGTGCAGCACCAGCACGCCCAGCACAACGTTCAACAACGGGTTGATGAAGTAGCCCAGCGCCGATTCCACCACGTGGCCGGCATTCACCGCCCAGATGTACAGACCCCAGTTGAATGCGATCAGTGCGCCGCTGAGCGCCAGCATGGGTGCGGCATGCGGGCGTGCCAGGGTGTCCCGCAGCCAGCTGCGGCCGTACTTGAGGCCCAGCCAACCGCACACGAACAGCGCGCTCCACACCACCCGATGCGCGATGATTTGCAGCGATGGCACCACTTTCAGCAAATGCCAGTACAGCGGCATCAGGCCCCACGCCACATAGGCCGCCACCGCGATCCAGACTCCGCGCCGGTCCAGCGTGCCCGCACTCATCACGTCGCCCACATCATGCGGCCTTGGGCGCGCGGGTTTTGGCCAGTGTGATCACCACCACGCCCAGCAAAATCACGCCCATCGCCGCCAATTCGCGGCCACCAAATTGTTCATGCGCCAAGGCCGCGCCCAACAGCACGGCAATGGCCGGGTTGACGTAGGCATAGCTGGTGGCCAATGCGGGCCGCACATGGTGCAGCAGCCAGATGTAGGCGGAAAACCCGAACAAGGATCCCATCACCACCAGATACCAGAATGCGCCGATGGCGTGGGCCGATGGCAGCTGATGGAAGCGTTCACCCACCAGCGTCCCCACCACGCACATCGCCACACCGCCGCACAGCATTTGCCCGGCCGAGGTCATGAATGGCGAAGGCAAGTCGCGGCCTTTGCTCCAGATCGAGCCATACGACCACGCGACCGAGGCCAGCAACAGGGCCGCCAACCCCATCGGGGTGCCCGCCAGACTGCCACCGGCGCTGAGCCAAAGCACGCCCAAAAATCCGATACTCAAACCCAGCCATTCCAACCGGCTGGGCCGATGCCCGCGCAGCGCGGCAAACACCCCCATCCACAATGCTGACGACGACACGATCACCGCCGTCATCCCCGATGACACGGTTTGTTCGCCAACATTGACCAGGCCATTGCCCATCAGCAACAGCAGCACGCCCATCATCGCCACGTTGCGCCATTGCACCCGGCTGGGTGCGGGGACCCCGCGCCAGCGCAGGAAGGCGTACATCAAACTGCCGCCGACTATGAAGCGCACGCCGCCCAGCAGGAACGGCGGGAAGCCACCCTGCAGTGCAAATCGAATCGCCAGATAGGTGGAGCCCCAGATGATGTAAAGCGCGGTTAATGCGGTTGCAATTTGGGTCGAGGTGGCGGCTGATGATGCGGTTGAATGTGAGGCAGACATCGAACGTGTTCCAAACAGCGCGGGCACCAAGGTGAGCCCAAGGTGCCCGCGGATAAACGGAAGGGGTTTGCGCTTGGTGGACTAATCCGCCCAATGCCCGGCAGCGTTATGGGTCGCAGGCAGTACTTGCGCGGCCAGTTTGGCATCCTTGCCCAGCATGCCGATGGCATCGCCCAAAATGGCAGCCGATTCACGCAGTAGCGGGTCGGTTTGCTTCTTCGCCGCTTCCTCACGCGCGACTGAATCGGCGACGTTGCGCTCATCGGCCGCCAACCCATCATCGGCGCGCGACTCCAGCAGCGGGTCCTGGTTGATGCCAAGCCGCTTGCGTTCCTCGGCGCGCTGTTGCCGCTGCGCATCGAACTTGTCGCGCTCGGCGCGGCGCTCGGCTTCATTCAGCGAGATGGATTTCTTCGCCGTTTCCGCGCGGAATTTGCGCACATCATCCACCCACCATTGGTATTCCACATCTTTGGCCGAGCGTGCCTGATGCAGTGCATCCAGCTGCGCCAGCAATGGTGCGAAATTGCCGTAACGCAGATGCGATGCGGCGGCAATGCGCGTCCACGGCAGGGCATTGGGATAGGTGCTTTCACCAAATTCGCTGGCATCCACACTGACGGGGAACGCCACATCCGGCTCCACGCCCTTGTTCTGGGTGCTGCTGCCATCCGGGCGGAAGAATTGCGCCACGGTCAATTTGACCTCGCCAAAGCGTGGCGTTTCATTGGCTGGCCAGCGATCCAGATCGACCATGGTTTGCACGGTGCCCTTGCCGAAGGTGGTTTCACCAATGATCAGGCCGCGGCCGTAATCCTTGATCGCGCCCGCCACGATTTCCGAGGCCGAGGCCGACCCACGATTGACCAACACCGCCAGCGGCCCGTCCCACGCCACACCGGCATCCTGGTCGTATTGCACGTTGACCTTGCCACCGGATTCGCGCACCTGCACCACCGGGCCCTTGTCGATGAACAAACCGGTGAGCTCCACCGCTTCGCTCAATGAACCACCGCCATTGCCGCGCAAGTCCAGCACCACACCATCGACCTTCTGGGCGCGGAAGTCGGCCAGCATCTTCGCCACATCGCGGGTGGCCGAGGCATAGGTTTTATCGCCACGCCGACGGGCTTCAAAGTCCTGATAGAACCCGGGCAGCTTGATCACCCCAATCCGCCGCGCAGGCTGCGCGCTGGCGGCCGGCAGCACAATCGTTTCGGCCTTGGCACGCGCATCTTCCAGGCGCACTTTGGCACGCGTGATGGTGACCAGTTGCGGCTTGCTGTCCAACGGCGCTTCGGCCGGCACCACATCCAAGCGCACCTGGGTATTGGCGGCGCCGCGAATCAGCTGCACCACATCATCAATGCGCCAGCCAATGACATCTTTCACCTCGCCGCTGACACCTTGGCCCACGCCCACGATGCGATCGCCGGGCTTGAGCCTACCGCTGCGTGCCGCCGGGCCACCGGGCACCATTTCCCGCACCACCACCACATCGTCCTGACGGAACAACACCGCACCAATGCCCTCCAGCGAGTTCGACATCTGCATGTTGAAGTTTTCCGCGCTGCGCGGATTCATGTAGTCGGTATGCGGATCAATGCTGCCGGTGTAGGCATTCATGAAGCTCTGAAACACTTCATCGCCCTTCAACTGCTGCACGCTGGTCAGCAAGTTGGCGTAACGCTTGTCCAATGTCTTGCGAATCTCATCAGCCGGCTTGCCGGCCAACTTCAAGCGCAGCCAGTCGTTCTTCACCGACTGCCGCCACAGCGTATCGAGACCCGCAGCATCGGCCCATGGCGCATCCTTGCGGTCGTAAGCATAGCGTTCGTCCTTGCTGAAATCGAAATCAGCCTTGAGCTGTTTGCGCGCAAAACTGATCCGCTCGTCCACACGGCGTCGATACACATCGAAAATCGCCCATGCCGGATCCACCTGACCACTCTTGATCGCATCGTCCAGTGTGGTGGCGTATTTATCGAAACCGGCCACGTCCTGTGCGGTCAAAAACACCTTGCCCGGATCCAATGTCTTCAAGTATTCGGTCAGGATTTCGCGCGAGAGCGCATCGTCCAACGCCCGCGGGCGATAGGCGTAACGGCTGTCGGACAGCAAGCCATACACCATCCGCGCGGTGGTGGACTGGTCTTTGGTGGGGGCCGCGGACAGGGCGATATCGCCACTGCCAGCCAGCAGCGCCAGCGGCGCGGCCAATGCCAAACCAAGGGACAGGGTGAGCAGGGTGCGATTGCGCTTCATCGAAATTCCACGGCGTGGGGCCGCATGGGGGTGGTGGTGAGAATGAACGCGGTTGTGACCGCGCACCAGTGCTAGAAGTTGCACAACAGTGTTGCATCCACTGTACCTGTCGGCGTCGGCGCTGTGTGAATGCCGCGCTAGCACGCTACGGCATGCCGACATCACGCGGCTACCCTGCGCCGGGATGGCGCAGGGCCGCCGCGCGCACGCCCCTCAGGCAATCCCGGCGGCTTGGCGGTCGGCGTGGTAGCTGGAACGCACCATCGGCCCCGCAGCCACATGCGCAAAGCCCAGCGCGTGACCGTAATCGGCCAGCGCCTGAAACTCGTCGGGGGTCCAGTAACGCAGCACCGGGTGATGGTGGGCGCTGGGTTGCAGATATTGGCCGATGGTGACCATTTCCACGTCATGCGCACGCAGGTCGCGCAAGGTGGCTTGCACTTGTTCCATGGTTTCGCCCAACCCCAGCATGATTCCGGATTTGGTGGGGATACTCGGGTGCTGTGCCTTGAATTTCTGCAGCAGGGTCAATGACCATTGGTAATCGGCACCCGGGCGGACATTGCGATACAGATCGGGCACGGTTTCGATATTGTGGTTGAACACGTCCGGCGGACCCGCCGCCAGAATCTCCAGCGCCCGCTCCATGCGGCCTTTGCCGCGAAAATCCGGGGTCAGGATTTCAATCTTGGTCTCCGGCGTGAACTCGCGGATGGCCTTGATGCAATCGACAAAATGCCCGGCACCGCCATCGCGCAGATCATCACGATCGACACTGGTGACCACCACATAGCGCAGCCCCATATCCTTGACCGTTTGCGCCAGCCGCAAGGGCTCGGCCGCATCGGGCGGCTTGGGACGGCCGTGCGCCACATCGCAGAAGCTGCAACGGCGCGTGCAGACTTCACCCAGAATCATGAAGGTGGCGGTGCCGTGGCCAAAGCATTCGTGGATATTGGGGCAACTGGCTTCCTCGCACACGGTTACCAGCCGGTTTTCGCGCAATTTGGATTTCAGCGCCTGCACTGCATTGCCAGACGGAATGCGCACACGGATCCAACTGGGTTTGCGCAGAACTGGCACATCGGCAAACTGCACCGGCGAGCGTGCGATTTTCTGATCGGCCACTTGCCGTGCACCGGGTTCTAACGACGCTGCACCATCCACGATGGCCAGCGGAATATTGCGAGAGGGGGTGTCCATCCGGCAATTATCGCGCACATCGCCCCGGCTGTTAGTCCCGGTGTTGCGGTTCGCCCGCCAAGAGCGCAGGCAAGGTGGCCGCCATTTGCCACGTCAACCCGAATTGCTTGCCCAACTGCGCCAACAAGACCGGCTTGACGGCATCCAGACTGGAGGGCCCGCCCAGATCAGCCAGCGCCACCACTTGCAGACCGGCATAGCCGCAGGGATTGATGCGTGCAAACGGCGGCGTGCTTTCACCGGTGATGTTGAAAGCCAGCCCGTGGAAGGCGCAGCCACGACGCACGCGAATCCCCAACGCGGCGATTTTGGCGCCGTTGACATACACGCCCGGCGCGCCGGCTTGGCGCGCCGCACCGATATTCCACATGTCCAGGCTGTCAATGATGGCTTGCTCGATTTTGCACACGTACTCGCGCACCCCGATTTTCAGGCGCTTGAGATCCAGCAGCGGGTAGGCCACCAACTGCCCGGGACCGTGATAGGTCACCTGCCCGCCACGATCCACATGCAGCACCGGGATGTCGCCAGGCATCAGCACATGCTCGGGCTTGCCAGCTTGGCCGAGGGTAAAAATCGGGTCGTGCTCGGCCAACCACAGCTCGTCGGGCGTGCGGTCACTGCGGGCATCGGTGAACGCCTGCATCGCCCGCCACACCGGCGCGTAGACGTGCCGGCCCAGGTCGCGAACTACAGCGTCCACTTCACTTCAGGATGGTCGCGCAGCGCGGCGTGGGCGCGGTCGTAGTCCTCACGCGAGTTGGCGCGGAAGGAAATCCGCACCGACACGTATTTGCCATTGGCCGAATGTCGCCACGTGACATCTTCGTGCAGGACGTCAATACCGGCGGCGAGCAAGTGTTGCGGCAGGTCGGATTCCAACCGTTTGTCCGCCGCACCCATCGCCGACAACTCGAAGGTGCCGGGAAACTGGAAGCCGTGCTCGGGATTGTCCGAATGCACACTCATCCTTGCCACCACATCAGCAGGTCATGCCACAGGCGCTTGAAGAAGCCACCCTCTTCCACCGCTTCTTGCGCCACCAGGGGTGCCTGTGCAATCAGCTTGCCATCGAACATCACTTTCACCGTACCAATGCGCTGGCCTTTGGCAATCGGCGCTTGCAAGGATTTAGGCAGGTCCATGCTCGCCTTCAAATGTTCGTACTTGCCGCGCGGGGTGGACACCAGCAAGGGCTGGGTGACGCCGACCTTGACTACATCGGCCTGGCCTTTCCATAGCTTCAAGCTCTGCAGCGGCTTGCCTGCTTCATACAGCTTGTGGGTTTCATAAAACCTGAAGCCCCAATTGAGCAGCGCCTGCGCATCCACGGCGCGCTGGTTTTCGCTGCTATCACCCATCACCACGCTGATCAGGCGCTGGTCACCGCGCATCGCCGAGGCCATCAAACAATAGCCCGCACTGGAGGTGTGGCCGGTCTTGATGCCATCCACCGAGGCATCGCGCCACAACAACAAATTGCGGTTGGGTTGGGTGATCGGGCCAACCGTGAATTCCTTGATTTTGTTGTAAGCGTAGGTGGCCGGATAATCACGGATCAGCGCGCGCCCGAGCAAGGCCAAATCATGCGCGGTGGTGGTATGTCCTTCGGCTGACAAACCGGTGGGATTGACGAAGTGGGAATGCTGCATGCCAATTTTCTTGGCATAGGCATTCATCAATTGGGCGAAAGCTTCGGAACTGCCGGCCACGTGTTCGGCCAGCGCAATCGCGGCGTCATTGCCCGATTGCACCACCATGCCTTTTTCCATTTCCACCAACGGCGCGGTTTTGTTGACCTCAAAGCCGCTGTAACTGCCATCGGTGGCAGCGCCACCTTCGCGCCAAGCGTGTTCGCTCATCATCACCGGGTCGGTCGGCTTGATCTTGCCGGCGGCCATTTCCGCCGCGATGACATAGCTGGTCATCACCTTGGTGATACTGGCCGGCTCCACCTGTGCATCGACATTGTCACCGGCCAATACCTGGCCGGTGGCGGCATCCATCAGCACCCATGCTTTGCTGACTTTAGGGGCCGGGGCATCCGGGATCGGCAGTGCGTCACTCAATGCCGCCTGCCTGGCCGGCGCGGCGGTCGGTTTCGGCGTCTGCGCACTGACCCAACCTGAACCCAAAGTAATACCGGCCGTAGCCAGCGCGACAAACAACACAGAACGTGGGTGCATCAACGAAAACTCCAGAGAGCCGCGTACGCGCGGCACGAATCAATCAAGCCAACAGTTTAAGCCGCCACCTACAGCATCGGGATGACGGCGGTGTCATTCACCTTAGTTGCGCACGCGCTGCGGCTGGCCAAAGCCCAGACCCACAATACGTGCCGCAAGTTCCGCAGTGGCGGCCTCGGCCACCGGGCCAATGCGCAGCCGCCAGATCTTCTTGCCACCGATGTCCGCGTCCTGCAATTGCGCCTGCGCGATGGCCGCGGCCTGCAACAAGGACAGCGCGTGGCGGGCATTTTGCACATCGCTAAAACTGGCCACCTGCAGGGTCACTGGATTGGCGATCCGGGGGGCCACGAGCAGCTCACTGGCTGTGCCGGCGGCGTTTTCCGCCAACAGATCACGGGGCGGGGCGGTGACAGCCCCCCCCGACTGACCCGTGATTGCGCTTGGCTTGCCGGTCGCAACGCGGATCTTGCGCGCCTGCATCCAACCATCAAATTCGTCGGCGCTCATGGTGCGCCCGTCTTGGTGCATATCGAAACGGTTGCTTGGCGGCTCGGCCGCAGGTGCTGGCAAGGCGGTGAGCAATTTGTCCATCGCCGAAGGCTTGGCTGCGGCGGTCTGTGCCGTGGCATCGCTGGCATCGTCATCGGGCTGCAAGGCTTCTACCCGCACCCGTGCACTGCCCTTGCTGCGGTAACCCAGTTTGACCGCTGCGGCATAGCTGAGGTCGATCACTCGTCCCGGGTGAAACGGACCACGGTCGTTGATCCGCACGATGATCGATTTGCCGTTTTCCAAGTTGGTGACCCGCGCAAAGCTGGGCAAGGGCAACGTTTTGTGGGCCGCAGTGAAGGCGTACATGTCATACACCTCTTGGCTGGAGGTGCGGCGGCCGTGGAACTTGTTGCCGTAATACGAGGCCATGCCTTCTTCGACAAACCCGCTGTGGTCATCCAGCACGTGATAGCGCTTGCCCAACACCGCATAATCGCGATTGCCGGTACGCGCACGCGGTTCGTCACGCACTTCCGGTTCCGGGATCGCATCCACGTCCGGAATGTCAACCGGCACGCTATCGGCCACATCGGGGCGAAACAGCCCGCCAGCCACATAGTCACCGCGCTTGCTCAGGTCTTCTTGTGCAGGCGCATATGGTGAAACTTTGGGTCTGTGATGGCTTATCGACGGTGCTGGCAGCGGCACATGGGTGACAGACGCCGATTTCGATGTCGGCCCGGTGCTGACACAGGCTGCCAACACCCATGGCAAGCCCACCAGCAGCAAGCGCAGGTGCGGACTCATGCGCCGCCTGCCTCATGCCCACCGATGGCCTCGGCAAGCTGATACACCGCGGTCGCATACAGCCGCGAGATGTTATAGGTGGTGATCGCCTTGAAGTTATTGAACACCACCCAGTATTCCGGGCCAGCTTTGCCGTCCAGCGTGATCAAGGTGGCTGGTGTTGCCGCATCCCCCGTATTGGTGGTGCGATAGCCCAACTGCGACAACCCCGGTAGCGTTTGATCCAAATTCACCGCATTACCGGGATTGGCGAAGTCAGCAGCACTGGCATCACGCAGCGCCGGCTGCATCACCGGGCCACCGCGTTGCCACTTGCCTTTTTGGGCGAAGTAATTGGCCACCGAGGCGAACACATCGTCGAGATCATTGAACAAATCACGCTTGCCATCGCCATCACCATCCACCGCGTACTGACGATAGCTGGACGGCATGAATTGGCCGTAGCCCATCGCCCCGGCATAGCTGCCTTTCAAGGTGGTGATGTCGAAACCTTCTTCCTTGCCCAGCGCAAACAACTGCGCCAATTCATCGCGGAAGAACGCCTCACGCTTGTCTTCGTAGGCCACTTTCTCGGGGTTGCCGCTGCGCGGATAGGCAAACGCCAGCGTGTACAGCGCATCGATCACCAGATAGCTGCCCTTGTTGCCACCGTAGCTGGTTTCCACGCCCAGGATCGCGGTGATGATTTCCTTCGGCACCCCGTACTTGTCTTCCGCACGTTGCAGCGCTTCCCGGTTTTTTTCGAGGAACGCACGTCCACCATCAATGCGGGCTTGCTGGATGAAGATCGGACGGTAATCCCGCCACGGTTTGGCTTCCGCCGGGCGCGCCATCGCCTTGATGATGGGCTCGCGAATCTGCGCGCGCGCCAGCACCGCCTCGATGTCGGCCGCCGGGATGTTGAAGCGCTGCGCCGTGCTGCGCACGAATTCGGCGCGCGCTGCGCTGATATCGCGAACCGGCGTGACCGTGGCCACCGGTGGTACGGTGGCAGGCAATGGCGCAACCGGCGCTGCAGTCACAGGAACCGTCTTCGGCGGTGTGGCAGCACACGCAGCAAGCAGCAGCGCGGCGAATGGGGGCAATAGGCATCGGCTCATCGGCGCGAGGGTAGCACGCGATGCAAGCCGGATTGGAGTGCCCTGTTCAGGTTTATGGGCGTGACAGTGCCGATGAAGCACTGCCGCGCCATGTACCACAAGCCGCGTGTCAGCGCTTCATCGAGCCGAAGAACTCGTCGTTGGACTTGGTGTTCTTCATCTTGTCGAGCAGGAACTCCATCGCCGCGATCTCGTCCATCGGGTGCAGCAACTTGCGCAAGATCCAGATCTTCTGCAGCAGGTCGGGGTCGATCAGCAGGTCCTCGCGGCGGGTACCGGAGGCGTTGACGCCAATCGCCGGGTACACGCGCTTTTCGGTGATGCGGCGATCCAGATGCACTTCACTGTTGCCGGTGCCCTTGAACTCTTCGTAGATCACCTTGTCCATCGCGCTGCCGGTATCCACCAGCGCGGTGGCGATGATGGTCAGGCTGCCGCCTTCTTCTACATTGCGTGCGGCACCAAAAAAACGTTTGGGCCGGTGCAGTGCGTTGGCATCCACACCACCGGTCAACACCTTGCCGCTGGACGGCAGCACGTTGTTGTAGGCGCGTGCCAGACGGGTGATGGAGTCGAGCAGGATCACCACGTCCTTCTTGTGTTCGACCAAACGCTTGGCGCGCTCGATCACCATTTCCGCAACCTGCACATGGCGCGCGGCCGGCTCGTCGAAGGTGGAGGAAATCACTTCGCCGCGCACCGTGCGCTGCATCTCGGTCACTTCTTCCGGGCGCTCGTCGATCAGCAGCACGATCAGGTGCACGTCGGGATGGTTGTAGGTAATCGCGCTGGCGATCTGCTGCATCATCATCGTCTTGCCGGCCTTGGGCGGGCTCACGATCAGGGCGCGCTGGCCCTTGCCCTGCGGGGCCATCAAATCCAGGATGCGGCCGGTGATGTCCTCGCTGGAACCGTCGCCACGCTCCAGCTTGAAGCGTTTGCGCGGGAACAACGGGGTGAGGTTTTCGAACAGGGTCTTGTTCTTCGAGGCTTCGATCGGCTCGCCATTGATGGTGTCGACGATGTTCAGCGCGAAGTAGCGCTCGCCGTCCTTCGGCCAGCGGATGCGGCCGGAGACGTGGTCGCCGGTGCGCAGGTTGAAGCGGCGGATCTGCGACGGGCTGATGTAGGTGTCGTCCGGGCCGGCCAGATAGCTGGCCTCGGCCGCGCGCAGGAAGCCGAAGCCGTCCGGCAGGATCTCCAGCACGCCGTCGGCCTGCACGCCTTCGCCGTGGCGGGTCAGCACCTTCAGGATCGCGAAGATGATGTCCTGTTTGCGCGCGCGGGCCACGCCCTCGCTGATTTGCAGCTGCTCGGCAATTTCCAGCAGCTTGTGCGCGGGCATGCGCTTGAGGTCGCCCAGCGAGTAGGTGGGGAAGCCTTCCGGCACCTGCGGATTTGCGCGTGGCACAAAGGCTTCGCCATTGCCGCCGCCCTCGTCGGGCATACCGCCCTCGCGATAGCGCTCACGCTGGCGGTCGCGGCGGTTCTTGAAACGTTCACGGCGGTTATTGCGCGGGCCGCCGTCATGCTGCTGGCCGCCCTCTTGGCCACCCTGCGCGAATTGGCTCTGGCCGGACTGGCCGGACTGGCCGGAACCTTGCTGGCCTTGCGTGCCCGCGACATCCCGTGGCTCGGCGTCGGTAGCAGGCGCTGCGGCCACCGGGCTGGCAACCGGCGCTGGTGCTGGCGGTGCAGGTACAGAGGCCGGGGCTGCTGGCGGCGGCGTTGCAGTGACGGCAGCCGGTGCGGGTGGCAGTGCGATTTCGGGCTGCTCGGGGCTGCGGGCTTTGGCCACGCGGGGTTTGCGCACGCGCTTTTCGGCGACTTCGCCGGGGGCGTCGTTGGTGGGTTCGGACAAGGGAAAAACCTCGCTTGCGTTGCAAGCGCCCACGATGCGTGGGCGGGATCAAAGGGGAGTACATCAGAAGGGGTGCGGCGCGCCGAAGTGGCCCAAAGGGCAAGCTTTCAGCGCCGGAGCGTGCTAAACGCTAGCACCCCTGCGGGGGGGCGTGCAAGTGTCGTCAAACCCGCCCCGGTCAATCGGGACGGGTGGGGTACATCAAAGTGCCTTGTCGATCAGCTGCGCCAGCTGGGCCTTGCCCACCGCGCCAATCTGGGTGTTCTGCACCTGGCCATTCTTGAACACCAGCAGCATCGGGATGCTGCGCACGTGGTACTTCATTGCGGTCTGCTGGTTCTGATCCACATCCACCTTGACGATCCTGGCCTTGCCGGCGTACTCGACGGCCAGTTGATCCAGGCTGGGTGCGATCATCTTGCACGGCCCGCACCACGGAGCCCAGAAATCGACCAGCACCGGCTGGTCGGAGGCCAGCACTTGGCTGTCGAAATCGGCGTCGGTGGCATGCAAAACGGTATTGCTCATGATCTCTCCAAAGGCAAAGCGCTACGAAACAACGCGCGAGTGATAAACTTGGGGGACTTACCTTGACTTTCAAGCGCTCTTTCGAGCACTTTCAAGCGCTTTTCAAGGCAACGTGCCGGGAACGACCAGCCCCGGAGTCCTCCCGGCAGTCTGCGTGGCTGCCCTCCATTCATGCAAGTGGCACAGTGCAACGCGGCGTTCTGGACCCGTGTGCCTGCCACCTTCCGAGGCATACACCGTGTCCGATAAACCCCTGACCGACATCACTTTTTCCACTTTCGAACTGCACCCTGACCTACTGGCTGGGTTGGAAGGCGCGGGTTTCACGCGCTGCACGCCTATTCAAGCGATGACTTTACCGGTGGCACTACCCGGCGGCGACGTGGCCGGGCAGGCCCAGACCGGCACCGGTAAAACCCTGGCCTTCCTGGTCACGGTGATCAACCGCCTGCTGACCCGCCCGGCGCTGGCCGACCGCAAGCCGGAGGACCCGCGCGCGCTGATCCTGGCGCCGACCCGCGAGCTGGCCATCCAGATCCACAAGGACGCGGTGAAATTCGCCGCCGATCTGGGCCTGAAGTTCGCGCTGGTGTATGGCGGGGTGGATTACGACAAGCAGCGCGAGCTGCTGCAGGCCGGTGCCGACGTGATCATTGCCACCCCCGGCCGCCTGATCGACTACGTCAAGCAGCACAAGGTGGTCAGCCTGCACGCCTGCGAAGTGTGCGTGCTGGACGAAGCCGACCGCATGTTCGACCTTGGCTTCATCAAGGACATCCGCTTTTTGCTGCGCCGCATGCCCGAGCGCACCACCCGCCAAACCCTGCTGTTCTCGGCCACGCTCAGCCACCGCGTGCTGGAGCTGGCCTATGAACACATGAACGAGCCGCAGAAGCTGGTGGTCGAAACCGAGCACATCACCGCCGCCCGCGTGCGCCAGAAGCTGTATTACCCGGCCGACGAAGAGAAGCTGCCACTGCTGCTGGGCCTGCTGTCGCGCAGCGAAGGCGCACGCACCATGGTGTTCGTCAACACCAAGGCGTTTGTCGAGCGCGTGGCGCGCGCGCTGGAAAAGGCTGGCTACCGCGTTGGCGTGCTGTCCGGTGATGTGCCGCAGAAGAAGCGCGAATCGCTGCTGAAAAAATTCCAGGCCGGACAACTGGAAATTCTGGTGGCCACCGACGTGGCCGCGCGCGGCCTGCACATCGACGGCATCAAATATGTGTACAACTACGATCTGCCGTTTGACGCCGAAGACTATGTGCACCGCATCGGTCGCACCGCCCGCTTGGGCGAAGAAGGCGACGCGATCAGCTTTGCCTGCGAACGCTATGCGATGAGCCTGCCCGATATCGAGGCGTACATCGAACAAAAAATCCCCTCTGAACCGGTGACACAAGCGCTGCTGACTGCATTGCCGCGCCCCGAACGACCCAAGCCCGAGGCCGGTGCAGACGGCGACAGCATTGGCGAAATCTTCAAGGAAGTGCGCGAAGCCCGCGCCGCCGAGGACGCCAAGCGCGGTGGTAGCGGTCGTGGAGGCCGCAGCAACGGCAATGAACGTCCCGGTGCACGTCGTGGCAATGGCTCAGACAGTCGCGGGCCGCGCCCACCGCGCAAGCCGCGCGTAGAAGTCACCACCACCTCGCCTGCGGTACCCGCAACGGAACACGCTAACGCTAAGCCGCAAGAGAGGCCACAAGACAGCCAAGCCGAAGGCGAACGCGGCGAGCGTAAACGTCGTCGCCGGCGGCGTGGGCAGCCGCTGGACGCTGGCAATGTCGCTAGTGTGGCAGCACCGCCCACCACCACCGAGCCACGCTTCGTGCCGGCCAAATCCGCACCCCCCACCGCCGCCGTGCGCCCTTCGCTGCTGGTGCGCATCGGCCGTGGCTTGAAATCGCTGGTGACCCGCTCACCCAACAAGCAGCACTAAAGCCTGGCATTAGATATTGCGGGGCCCCAGCAACGCAGGGGTTCCGCGGCGACGTGTGTTCAGCCCGTTATTCCACGCGCATTGACGGCAAACCCAGCAGCGGTTTGCCTGGCCGCGTCTTTCGCAGACTGGGCGGTATCGCGCAAATGCGCCACTGCGACCTCGACCACTGGCATGCAGCCCGCAATAACGCGCTGAAACCGGGCGATGACCTGCGCGGCAACCGCAGGAATGGCCGCCAGTCGCTGCAACGCAAATTTGATCGCCGTCACTGCTTGCCCAAAGATGGCGCGAAGCTGTTGACCGAAGATTCCCGCCACATCTTGTCCCGCGTGAACGGTTATTTTCACCACACCCCGCACCCCCGCTACAAATGCATGGAATGCCGCGTTGACCATTTCATGCATTTGGCCTGCGACAGCACGCGGCAATGCAGACGCCGGGCCAGTCATCACCAACACCGGCGGCACCACCAACTTGAACCCTTCAATGACGGCATCGGCCACGACGCCGCATAGCGATAAATCGACTACCCCGCCAGCGGCGGGCACAGGGGGCCCGACATTACCGGGCCCGCGGCAGAGCCTCCCAGTGACACCCCCAGTACTGCTGCTGTTTTTGATCCACCACACCCGTCATCACCAGCCCCATGCGCTGCTGGAATGCGCAAACCACCTGCTGGGTTTTCATCCCCAAACGGCCATCGGCAAGCACCGTGGCAACCCTACCAGCACCACATTGAGCCTTGCCCTGTCTTGATTAATTGTGCTGCGCACAGTGCGGCAGTGCGCGTTGCAGCACGCCGTTCAACGCGGTTGGGGCGCAATGCCGGACACCTGCGATTAACCAGTGTCGACGGCCGGCGCTAGCCGTTCCGCTGGCAACGGGCGATACTGCTATACCTTCGCCACACGCCTGAACACATCGCCACCATGCCGGTTCTGCGTTTTGACACTGTCAGCAAGACCTATCCCGGCGGCCACACTGCGTTGGCCGAGGTGAGCTTTGCGGTGGATGCCGGTGAGATGCTGTTTGTCACCGGCCATTCGGGCGCTGGCAAAAGCACGTTGTTGAAATTGATCCAGTTGGTCGAACGCCCCAGCCGCGGTGCGGTGCTGTTTGATGATCGCAACCTGCTGAAGGTGCGCAGTGGCGGCATCGCCGGACATCGCCGCCAATTGGGTGTGGTGTATCAAAACCACCAATTGCTGATGGACCGCAGTGTCGCCGACAACGTGGCGCTGCCATTGGTGCTGCGCGGAATGAAGCGCGTCGAAATCAACAAGCGGGTGCGCAGCATCCTTGACAAACTCGGCCTGGCCGCGCGCGAACGGGCCCTGCCCTCGCAACTGTCAGCCGGCGAGCAGCAACGAGTGGGGATTGCGCGGGCGGTGGTCGCCGAGCCCGCCCTGCTCATTGCCGACGAACCCACCGGCAATCTGGATCCGGGTTTATCGGCCGAAATCATGGGCCTGTTTGCCTCGCTGCCCGAACGCGGCACCAGCGTGTTGGTAGCCAGCCATGATTTACGGCTGGTCAAGCACATGCGCAAACGGGTGTTGGTGCTGGACAAAGGCCGCCTGCAAGATGACATCGCACCGGAGGATCTGGTCGATGAATGAGCGCAGCACTGCCACCCATTCCAGCCGCATCGGCGCGTGGCTTGCCCATCACGGCTTCAGCCTGACCGCCAGCCTCGGCCGGATGTTGCGCACGCCGTGGGCCAGCTGTCTGACGATTGCGGTGATGGCACTGGCGCTGGCCCTGCCGCTGGGGCTGTGGCTGGTCCTGCAGAATGTGGCCACCCTGAGTGGACAGGTGGATGCCAGCCATCGCGTGACGCTGTACCTGAAACCCGGTACCGACGTCGCACAGACCCAAGCCGTAGTGCACTCCCTGCAGCAGCGTGCGGATGTGGCAAAGGTCGTAACCATCAGCCCCGAGCAAACACTGGCGGACATGCAAAAGCGCGAAGATCTGGCCGCGGCCATCGACATTCTGGGTGCGGATGCCGCTCGCGCTGCATTGCCGCCCGTGTTGCAAGTGACCCCGCGCACAGGAAATATCAGCGCGCTGATCACCACCGCACAAGCCCTGCCCGAGACTGACCGCGTGCAATTTGACGCCCAATGGCGCGGCCGCTTGCAGGCATGGCTGGCGTTTGCCCTGCGTACAGTGCAAGTCCTGGCTGTGCTGCTGGGCTTGGGCGCACTGTTGGTGGTGGGCAATACCGTGCGGCTGGATATCCAGTCGCGCCGCGAGGAGATCGGTGTGCTGCAACTTCTTGGTGCCAGTGATGGATTTGTGCGTCGCCCCTTCCTGTATCTGGGGGCGTGGTACGGGCTTGCCGCAGGCGGCTTGGCGCTGGCAATTCTGACTGCGGCACAATGGGCGCTACGGCAACCACTGGCCGATCTGGCCTCACGCTACGGCAGTCGCTTCGCATTGCAGGGGCTAGACCCATTGGCGATTGCCGCCGTACTGGTGGGGGCCAGCCTGTTAGGCTGGCTGGGGGCTGGGCTGGTCACCGGCCACCAATTGCGGCAAAACCGTCCAAGGAGGGCATGAAATGGCGGACAAGCACGATCTGCGCCATGTCGTCAGCGACGCCCCCCGGGTAATGGTGGTCGATGGCAGCAAGCTGGTACGCAAACTGATTGGCGACACTCTGCGCAAGGAGTTGCCCAGCGCCGATGTGGTGGGCTGCGCCGGATTGACCGAGGCGCGTGCCGCCCTGGCCGAGGGCAGCGTGGATCTGGTCACCACCGCACTGGTGTTGCCCGATGGTGATGGCTTGGCGCTGGCACGGGTGGTGCGCGAAGCTGCGGGCCAAGCGTATGTACCCGTGATCGTGGTGTCCGGCAATGCGCAGGAAGCATTGGAAACCCGCGCTTTCACCGAAGACATCACCGACTACTTCGACAAATCGCTGGGGCAAGAAGCCTTGGCCGCGTTCATTCGTGGCTATGTGCAACCCGCCCCCATCGACGGTGCGCGTGTACTGTACGTGGAAGATAGCCGGGTGGTTGCGGTGGCTACCAAGCGCATGCTGGAGCGGCAATCCCTACAAGTGCTGCATGTGGTCAGCGTGGAGGAAGCGCTGGATCATTTGCACAAATACATCGGCCGCAGCGATGGTGACGTGGGTGCCGACCTGATCCTCAGCGATGTATATCTGAAAGGCCTGCTCAGTGGCCGCGATCTACTCAACCAGATTCGTGCCGCGTTCCGCTATGGCAAACGCAAATTGCCGATGGTGATGATGACCGGCGACGATAATCGCGATAACCAGGCCGCGCTATTGCGCGAGGGCGCCAATGACCTGGTGCTCAAACCCATCGAAGAACGCCTGTTGGTGACCAAGGTGCTGTTCCAGTTGCGGTTGTCGAAGTTGGGATGATGCTGTGTCGCCACGGTGGGCGCGGCCAAGGGCCGCGCCTGCGGGGCTTCGGATTTCCCGTACGGGCACGCCATGCGTGCGACCTATCGGTGCAGACTCACGGCTGCCAGCCATAGCTCATCTTCAAAAACACGCTGCGCGTATTGCCGAACAGCTCGTGGTGGTCATCGTCCATGAACGCGCCATACGCAGCCCCGGCATACAACGCCGTGTGCGGGTTGAGCTTGTACGAATACACCACCTGCGCCGCCCAGTCGCGCGCACGCTGGTTGACGGTATCCACATACAACGCCTGATCGCGTTGAATCTGGCTACCTTGCAAGGTCAACCGCAGGCGTTGGTGCGGATCCAATTGCCAGCTGCCGCCGGCATTCAGCACCTTGGCGGTGAAGGCGATACCGCCATCACGGTGCATGCGCTGCAAAACCACATCCCAATTCAGTGCCACCCCGCGCCCCAGTTCGGCATTGCCAAAGACTTCCAGCATGCTGCGCCGGCCGGTTTTTTCGGCAGTCAAATCCAGCAGCGTCCCCACTTGCAGATTCATGCCCACCTGCACGTTGCCGAGTGGCCGGAAGCTGCCGCTGAAATCAGCGTAATGCTCATCAAACAACCTGCCCTTCCAAAACCGCGAGCGGGTCAATGCGTGCAGGGTCAGCCCACTTTGCATGGGTCCTTGCACGTTGACCTTGCCTTCCAATTCGCGCTCCAGCAACTGCCCATCAAAGCGATGGGTGATGTCGAAGTCGGCATAGACATTGATGCGGTTGAACGCCTTGTCATCGCGATACCAATTGTGGCCGCCGCCGAGCAGTGATTTTTCGTAGCCTACCTGGCCCATGAACCCCAAATCCGCACGGAAGCCCGGGCTGATCGCCATATGCCACGCGGTGAGATTCCAGTTGCGGTTGCTGAATGCATACTGGGCGCGCCACGCATTGCCGGACGGCGTGGCATCGTTGCCCAATTCATCCTTATAACCATCCACGATGCTGGCCGGGTATTCGGACTGGCTGTGCAAAAACTGCGCTGATGCGGTGTGCGGGCCTTGCTGCCAACGTGCATCGACCCCCGCCACGTTATTGGCATAGTCATCGCCACGGCGGAAGGTGCCGATCACACCCACGCTCAATTGCTTGTTGAAGTCATGCCGATAGCGGCCGACCACAACGCTGGCCTTTTGATCCAACTGCTCGAAGGCGGAGCCCTGCACACCCGGCACCAACAGCAAGGTGGTGGCATCACGCGCCACGATGGCGCCATACGCGCCGCTACTGGTGCGGCCGGTCAGGCGCAGACCAAAATCCGGATCGGCAATCTGGCGGGTGTAGAGCACATTGAACTGGCTGCTGAAATAGTCCGCACCCTCCAGAAAGAACGGGCGCTTTTCCTGGTAGAACAGCGCAAAGCCATCATTGAAATTGAGCTGCAATTGGTCAGTTTCAACCTGTGAAAAATCCGGATTGAGGGTGGCGTTCAAGGTCATTGCCGGCGACGGTGCCCAGCTCACATCCAGCCCCGGCTCGATATTGGTTTTGCCACTGTCCCAGCGCGCACCGGCGGTATCCCGGGTTTGGGTTTTGCCCACCGTCAGCGTGGGTACCACTTCCAGATTGCGGCCCTGATGTACGCCGGCCATGCCCTCGTATTGGCCCCATTCGCATTGGAAGCATTTGGAGTCACGCGGGACTTTGTGGCTGGCCAGTTGATGGCGCTTGTCACGCGGCCAGCTGCGAAACAGCGAGATGCCCCAATGCTGATCGCTGCCACCGGCAGGAAAGCGCAGGGTGGAAAACGGAATCCTGATTTCAACGTCATATCCATCGGCGGTGCGCTGGCCAGCGCTTTGCCACATCCCGTCCCAGCTCGGGTCTTCCTGGTTGTCGGCATTGGTCTCATCGCGAATCAGGTCGGCCTGTACGCCCAGTGGATTGACGATCAGTTCGTAGCCACGGCGATGGTCGTTGAAGGTATCCAGGAACACGCCCACCCAATCGTCATTGAACGCGGTATCACGATCGCCCAGATGGGCACGAATCCTGGAGGGGTCGGTGTCCAGTGCATGAAACGCGACATACAACGCGTCAGCGGTGTAGCCAATCCGCACCGTGGTCTTGACCGGTGCGGGGCTGTTGTCACCGGGCTGGATTTCATAGGCAATCTCCTGCACCAGCGCGCCTTGCCATGCGGCATCGTCGAGCTTGCCATCGATGCTGATGTCGCCTTGCAACAGTGGAATCCGCCCCCCAGCAATGGCCACTTCGGGATCGACAGCCGTCACCGCTTGGGGTGCTTTTTTTGCTTGTGCGAACGGGCAACACAACAACAAGGCAGCGGTCAGTGCATGCAGTTTCAAGCGGATTCTCCAAACCAGATCGAGTGTTCAATCGGATGCGGCGCTTGCGCGCAGGGTTGCCATGACTGATGGCAGGGGCGGCCACGCATCCGGAGTGTTTTGCGGGCATCCACACTGCGTTTGCGCCTGGCTACGGGGTAGTGCCGAAGGCGGTCATGACAACCGGCAGGGGGGCTTGCCGACAAGGCGAATGCGACGAATACCTGCCAGCGGCGATAAACTCGGCATTTCCGCTACCGGATTGTGCCCATGCGCCAGCTAATTCTCAGCGTCTCCATCACCGCCGCGCTCGGCTTGGTTGCCAGTGGCTGCCAAGGCAATCAAGCCCCGCAATCTGCAACCCAAGCACAGGCCGGGCCTGCCGCCAGCGTCGAGAGAGTGGTGGATGAGCATTCCTACGCGCAGCCAGAGAAAGTGCGCATCACCGATATCGCACTGGATCTGGCGCTGGATTTCGACAAGAAAGAACTCAGCGGCAGCGCAACCTACACGCTGGACTGGTTGGACAAAACCGCCACGCAACTGGTGTTGGACACGCGTGATCTGACCATCGCCAAAGCCGAAGCACTCGGCAACGATGGCACATGGATGCCGCTGAAATTTGTGCTCTCGGACAAAGACAAGATCCTGGGCAGCGCACTCACCATCGAAACCCCCTCGCGCCCGGCCAAGGTGCGTGTCACCTATGTGACATCGCCCGATGCTTCTGGCCTGCAATGGCTGGCACCGGCGATGACCGAAGGCAAGCAGCAGCCGTTCATGTTCAGCCAGTCGCAGCAAATCCACGCACGTTCGTGGGTGCCGCTGCAAGACACGCCGCAGGTGCGCTTCACTTACAGCGCGCACATCACCGCGCCGAAAGACGCGATGGTGTTGATGAGCGCCGACAACGACCCCAACGCGGTGCGCGATGGCGATTACAGCTTCAAGATGCCGCAAAAGATTCCGTCGTATTTGCTGGCGATTGCGGCCGGTGATTTGGTGTTCAAGCCGATCTCCGCACGCAGCGGCGTGTGGGCGGAACCGGCGATGGTGGACAAGGCCGAGCACGAGTTTGAAGACACCGAAAAAATGATCACCACCGCGGAAGGCCTATACGGGCCGTATCGCTGGGGCCGCTATGACTTGCTGGTGCTGCCACCCACCTTCCCGTACGGCGGCATGGAAAACCCACGCCTGACCTTCGCCACGCCCACCGTGATCGTGGGGGATAAATCCCTGGTGTCGCTGGTGGCGCACGAGTTGGCGCACAGCTGGTCGGGCAATCTGGTGACGTTTGCCACCGACAAGGACAGCTGGCTCAACGAAGGCACCACCACCTATGTGCAAAGCCGCATCACCGAAGCGCTGTATGGCCGCGACATGGCCGACATGGAAGAAGTGATCGACCGCGACGAATTGAAGGCCGAATTCAAGACCCTCGACCCCAAGCTGCAACGGCTCTCGCTCAAACCCGGCACGCTGGCCGATCCGGATGACCAGTCCAGCGCGACGGTCTATACCAAGGGCGCGTGGTTCCTCGAATTTCTGGAGAAGCGTTTTGGCCGTGAGGTGTTCGATCCGTGGCTGAAAAGCTACTTCAACCACTTCTCGTTCCAGAGCATCACCACCCAGCAATTCCGCGACTATCTGAAGACTAATCTGATCGACAAACACCCGAATGTGGTGACGATGCAGGAAGTCGACCAGTGGCTGTATGAACCGGGCATTCCGGGCAATGCACCGCGGGTGGAATCAGGCAAGTTTGCCACCGTCAATGCGGCGCGGATTGCGTGGCAGGGCAGTGCCAAATTGCCCGACAAGAGCATCACCGGTGCATGGAGCACACAGGAATGGGTGCACTTTCTGGAATCGATGCCGGCTACGCTCAAGCCCGAACAGCTGACCCAACTGGATGAAGCCTATCACTTCACCGGCACGCCCAACGGCGAAATCGCGATGCGCTGGTATCCGCTGACAGAACGCAGTGGCTATACCGCGGCGCGCGAAGAAATGGGCAAGTTCATCGAACGTGTGGGCCGGCGCAAATTGATTCTGCCGATCTACAAAGCGCTGGTGGTGACGCCGGATGGATTGGCGTTTGCCGAACAAGCGTTCGCCAAGGCCAAGCCCGGCTCGCACCCGATTACCGCAGGTTCCGTGCAAACCATCCTGGACACCGCCAGACACATGCACCCGGCCGCGACGGCACCTTCTGCAGACAAACCTGCCGTGGTGGGTGGCCCGGTCAAGGCACCGATGATCGAAGACCCGGCCAAGCCACCGGTGCAGCCGGCACCTGCCAGCAAGTAAGCCGGTGTTTGCCTGATGTTGACCCTGCACGGTGGCGTCATCGCTGCCGCCGTGGCCAGCACGGTGGCGATTGCCGCCATCTTGCTGTGGCGCCAGCGCTGGTGGCTGATTCGCGCCGAATTCACGCGCCTGCGCCGCGCCGCAGGCCTTCGACGCGCAACGGTCACTGCGGCAGGGCATCGTTGGGTGTATGCCAGCCGCGAGGGCGAAGCTGGCGACGCCCTCACCGTGGTGATGCTGCACGGTTTCACCGGCAGCAAGGAAAATTGGTACCCGCTGGCGCGAGTATTGGACACCCGCTATCGCTTGCTGATCCCGGATTTACCCGGTTGGGGCGAGTCCGAGCGCAAGCCCGGTGCGGTGTACGGGTTTGCCGAACAGGCCGCGCATGTGGCTGCCTTGATCGCGGCGCTGTCACCGCAACAGCCGGTGGTTTTACTGGGGCATTCGATGGGGGGGGGCATTGCTGCGTTGGTGGCGGCGCGTTACCCGCAACAGATTGCCCGCGTGGGCCTGTTCAATGCTGCTGGCGTGCGATTTGCCGACAATCACTTTGGGCTTGCGGTGTTGGCCGGCGAGAATCCGTTTGCGGTCAGTGATGCCGCATCGTTGCGGCGCTACATCGATACCGTGTTTCATTGCGCCGATGCCAAGCCATGGATCCCGTGGCCAGCGTCGAGTGCTCTGATCCAGCAGCGCCGCAATGATGCTGATTTCGAACAGTCGGTATTGGAAAAAATCGGGCGTACCGATGACGCGATGTTGCCCGGTGCAGAGGCCTCGCAGATCCACCAACCTGCCCTGTTGCTGTGGGGGCGACAAGACGCGGTGATCGACCCCAGTGCAATGGCGATATACGCCGCACAAATCCCGCAAGCCGAACAAGTACTGCTGGACAATTGCGGGCATATGTCGATTGCGGAACACCCGCATGAAGTTGCGCTTGCGGTGACTCGCCTGATCACCACCAACAGCACAACTTAGCGATGCACCGGCCTGTGCGCGCGTAGTGCCATCACCACGCCGAAACCCAGCAATATGGTGACCGCCGATGTGCCGCCGTAGCTGATTAACGGCATCGGTACACCCACCACCGGCAACAGGCCGGAAATCATGCCGCCGTTGACCATCACATACACGAATAACGATAAACCAATCGCACCCGCCAGCATCCGCGCATAGCCATCGCGCGAATCCGCAGCGATCCACAAACACCGTCCGATCAGGAATACATACAGCGCCAGCACCACCATTACGCCAACCCAGCCAAAATCCTCGGACAATACCGAGAACGCAAAATCGGTGGTGTGCTCGGGCAGGTAATTCAGATGCGATTGGGTGCCCTGGCCCCAGCCCTTGCCGGTCATGCCGCCGCCGCCGATGGCGATTTGCGATTGCAGGATGTTCCAGCCCGCGCCCATCGGGTCGTTGTCGGGATTGCGGAAGGTCAGGATACGGTCTTGTTGATAGGGGCGCAGGAACGACAGCCATTCGATCGGTGCCAGCTTGGCAAACGCAAACCCGCCGCCGCCCAACACTGCCGCGGCTCCCCACCACCACCATGAGGTACCGGCCAGAAACAGCACAAACACGCCGGTGGCCATGATCAGCACGGCGGTGCCCAAATCCCGCTGCAACAGGGTCAAGCCTACCGGCAGTGCGATGATCGCCACCCCACCCAGCAGCACCATGAAGCGTGGCGGCAGGCGGAAACGATCGAAATGCCAGGCCAGCATCATCGGCAGGCTGAGCTTGCACAGCTCGGCTGGCTGCACATTGAAAAATCCGAGCTTGATCCAGTGATTACCGTACTTTCCGCCACCGATGAACAGCACCAGCACCATCGGCACCAACGACAATACAAAAATGGCCGGGGTGGCTTGTTTGAGCAGGTGCATGGGGACTCTGGAACTCACCCATAACGCCAGCAAGCCGACGAAATAGAACGCGCCCTGCATCGTCACGCCACGCACGGACTCATTGCTGGCGCTGTATTGGGTGGCCAAGCCAATCACCATCAAGGCCAACAACACGGCCAGCATCGGCAGGTCGAGGCTGCGGGTAAAACGCAGCAACAATTCCAACAACCATCGCAACAGGAATTTCATCGCGCAGGCTCCTCCGGTGCTGGCGGTTGGGCATCAGGGCTGCCGCGCACATTGGAAAAATCCGGTGGCGCGGTTGCAGCTGACACAACCCCCGCCTCCGGTACCGGCGGGATTGGCTTTTTACCCAGCAACCACGCATCAAACACCTTGCGTGCAATCGGCGCCGCCGTGGAAGCCCCGTAACCACCCCCTTCAATCGCCACCGCGATCGCAATGGTCGGCGCATCGGCCGGCGCAAACGCGATAAACAATGCGCGATGGCGCAGATGCATGGGCAGGTTGCGCGGATTGATGGCGGCATCTCCGCGTCGGCTGACGACCTGCGCGGTACCGGTTTTACCGGCGATCAAATAGGTCAGGCCCGGGCGGATATTGGTGGCGGTGCCCGGGCCATGCACGGTGCCGATCATGCCCTCGCGCACTGCTTGCAGATGCGCCGGGTTATTGGTCATGCGCACTGCCGGTTTCAGCGGTACCGGTTGCCACGGCGCATCGAAATCGGCGCGCATGTCTTTCACCAGATGTGGTGGCCGCAGCCAACCACTTGCCAAACCACCGGTGGCCTGTGCCAGTTGCAATGGGGTGACTTTCCAGAAGCCTTGACCGATGCCGGTGATCACCGTATCGCCGGGGTACCATTTGCCTTGCTTGGGCGCGTTTTTCGCCTTCCACTCGGGTGAGGGCAAGATTCCGCCAATTTCGCCAGCCAAATCCACGCCAGTCGGCCGGCCAAATCCGTAGTGCCCCATGTACTGGTCAACCCGGGCGATACCCATATCCAGAGCCAGTTTGTAGTAGTAGGTATTGACCGAGTCGTAAATGGATTTGCGCAAATCGGTCCAGCCGTGGCCACCCCGGTGGGAGTCGCCATAGCCACGTTTTTGTCCGGGCAGGTAGAACATGCCGGTAGATAAAATCTTGTCTTCCGGACGCCGCAGGCCACTATCCAACCCGGCCAGCCCCAGCATTGGCTTGACCGTCGAACCGGGGGCAACGCCACCTAGTACCACGCGATTGAACTGTGGCCGCGAAGGGTTGTTGTTGAGTGCTTCGAAATCTGCGTGACTGATGCCATTGACGAACAGGTTGGCGTCGAAGGTGGGCAGGCTGACCATCGCCAAGATCTCGCCGGTGCGCGGATCGACCGCCACTGCCGAGCCCTCCAACTCACCGAAGGCATCGGTCATCGCTTGCTGCAAGTCGGCGTCGATCGACAGCCGCAAATCGGTGCCGGGTGTGGCCGGTACCGTGTCCAACGTCCGCACGGTACGCCCCGCCACATTGGTTTCCAACCGCCGGTAGCCGGGCTTGCCGCGCAACTGCGCTTCGTAATAGCGCTCCAGACCGGACTTGCCAACATGGGTATATGCACCGCCGGCATCCCCCAATCCCGCCAGATCTTTTTCATCGGCGCGTCCGACATAGCCCACCACATGCGAGAACAGTGCGCCATATGGGTACACCCGCCCCAGGTACGGCACCAAATCCACACCCGGGAAGCGCCAGCGGTTGACCGCAAAGCGTGCGGCCTCGTCGTCACTGATACGCAGTTTGAGGCTGACTGGCTTGAATGGGCGCGCCGACTTGTACTCGCGCAGAAAGCGTGCTTGCTGCTCGCCATCCAGCGCTACCACACCTTGCAAACTGGCCAACAAGGCCACGCCATCCCCGGCGCGCTCGGGCACCGCATCCAACCGCCAAGTGGCGATGTTGTCGGCCAAAATGCGACCTTTGCGATCGTAGATCAAGCCACGTGCCGGGGCCACCGGCACCAATCGCAAGCGGTTGTTTTCCGATCGCGTGGCGTACAAATCGTGCTGCACCACTTGCAGATGGAAATACCAAGCACCCAATCCGGCCAGTCCCAGCAACGCTGCGACAAAACCCACCAGCGCGCGCCAGCGAAACTGCGCAGCTTCGGCGATGTGGTCTTTGATCAGGCGGGCACGGACCTTCATTGTCGACGCAGACGCAGGCTGTCCAGCAACAGATGCAGCGGCGGCCACAACAGCATGCCCAGCAGCGGTGCCAGCCAATAGGCAGGGGCTGGTTGTGGCACCCCCATCACCACATGGACCACGCCGCTGATCACGCGGTCGTTGAGCAACAGCACGCCCAGCGTCAATGCTTGCTGCGACATCGGGAAAAACCGCAGGCGTGGCCTAAACCGTTCCATGATGAAGGCCAATACCACCAGCCGCAGCGCCTGCTCGCCCAGCAATCCGCCAAACGCCAGATCTGCCAGTAGCCCGAGCCCAAATGCCACACCCAGTCCGACTCGATCAGGCACTTCCAGCAGCCAGTACGCCAGCACCAGCGCCAACCAGTACGGCCGCAACGGTTGCAACCAATCCGGCAACGGCACCACCCCCAGCAACAAGGCCAGCAACAAGCTGACCGGCAACACCCAGCCATTGCGTTGGCGGCTCATGACGCAGGGGACCGGGTCGGCTGACTCGTCGTTCTGGGCACGACCACATTGGACGCCGGCGGTTTGGGTACGCTTTGCACTGCCACCGGCTTGTAACCGCGCAATAGCAACACATCACGGCCACGATCGAGCTGGGCCGCGGGCCGCACATCGGCCCTGAGGAAGGCACGACTATCATCGGCGCGCAAGGCTTGCACAGTACCGACCATAAACCCTTGCGGAAAGCGCCCACCCAGACCCGAGGTCAACAGGACATCTCCGGTGCGCACATCCGCCGACAGCGGCACATCGGCCAATTCCAGCGCATCACTGCGGCCAGTGCCATACACCATCAAGCGCACGCCAGTACGTGCCACCATCACCGGCACGGCGTGGTCGGGATCGGTCAACAGCAGCACGGTGGCAGTGGTGGGGGTCAGCGCAATCACTTGCCCCATCAACCCGCCGGCATCAATCACTGCTTGCCCCACGCGCACACCGCTGTTGCTGCCAGCGTCCAGTATCAGGCGTTGGCGCGTGGGGTCCAGATCCAGATCCAGGACCCCTGCCAATTGCACATCCAACCGCGCACGCTCGGCGCTGTCCAACAATCCGCGCAGGCGCGCGTTTTCAGCCGCTGCGGTGCGCAATCGAGCATTGCGGGCTTCGGTCAACAACAGGGCTTGGCGCAGCCGCGCATTGTCATCGGCCAATTGCACATGGGTGACCGCGTTTTCGCGCAAGACCGTGCCAATCCGCGCCGGTTGCCCGGCCAGCCACCACAACGGCTGCACCACCGCCTCGGCTTGCACCCGCAGGCTGCGTAACCAGCCGCCGCGATGATCCAACACCATCAAGGCAGTGGCCAGAATCAGAAACACCAGCAACCGCAACACACCGGCGACTTCACCGGGACGGGCAGCAGGGGAACTGGCGGGGCTGGGCACGGTGGTGGCGTCGGTGAAAGCAGCGGTGAAAGTAGCAAGATCCGCCCACTTTTGCGGGCAACACGGATGTGCACATCACGCACGCATCCGCCCGGCGAACACGGTCACTCGGGTGCAAAGAACTCGTTGCCATGCATATCCACCAACTCCAGCGCACGCCCGCCACCGCGTGCCACGCAAGTCAGCGGGTCATCGGCGACCTGCACGTGCAGGCCAGTCTCCTCTGAAATCAGCTTGTCCAAATCGCGCAGCAGTGCACCGCCACCGGTCAGCACGATGCCGCGCTCGGCCACGTCGGCACACAGCTCCGGCGGGGTCTGTTCCAGCGCCAGGCGAATCGCCGAAACGATACCGGCCAGCGGTTCACGCAGGGCTTCCAGCACTTCATTGGAGTTGATGGTGATGATCTTGGGCACGCCTTCCGCCAAATGGCGGCCAGAGATTTCCACTTCACGTACCAGCTGTTGCTGGTAAGCATTGCCCAG